>CAMCTR010000085.1 GCA_945878605.1 Candidatus Methylopumilus universalis
CTGGTGGCAAAGTCATCGTCTCAACTGGCACCAAAACCTTGCAAGACCAATTATTCCATCGCGATTTGCCTGCTGTGCGCGATGCCCTCAAAGTGCCGGTCACGGTTGAAATGCTCAAAGGCCGTGCTAATTATGTGTGCCATTTTCACTTGAAGCGCTCAGCCAATGAGGGCCGTTTTGTTTCACGTGAGGATGCGAATTACATCCACGTGATTCGCAACTTTGTTGAAAACAGTAAAACAGGCGACAAAGCTGAGTTAATTGAAGTGCCAGAGAACGCCACCATTTGGCCTAGCGTCACTTCGACCCGAGATAATTGCATGGGGCAAGAATGTAATTTTTATAAAGATTGCTTTGTGATGGATGCGCGCAAACGCGCTTTAGCCGCGGATGTGGTGGTGGTGAATCATCATCTGTTTTTTGCGGATGTAATGTTGCGCGACGAAGGTGTATCCGAGTTATTGCCTTCAGCCAATACAGTGATTTTTGACGAAGCCCATCAATTGCCTGAAGTGGCGGGGCTATTTTTTGGTGAAGATGTTTCGACTAGCCAGCTTTTAGAGTTGGCACGCGATGCGGATGCTGAATACATCACTACGGCAAAAGATTGTCCTGCCTTGCAAGAAGCGGCCAATGCCTTAGAAAAATCTGTGCGTGATTTTAGGCTGGTATTTGCTTATGAAGGCTCGCGTATGCCTGTCAAAAAAGCGTTGGCATTAAAAAATTTCGAAGCCGCTTATGTTGAGATGCAAGCCAAGCTGCAAGCCTTGACCAATGTGCTTGAGACTCAAGCCCCACGGGACCCAGCACTTGAAAATTGCTGGCAACGTGGTGCAGGGCTAATGGTTCAATTGCAACGCTGGCTTGCCGCCGAAAATGCCAACTTAGTCCGCTGGGTGGAAGTGTTTACACAAAGTGTTCAGCTTCACGCCACGCCTTTATCCGTGGCAGAAGCCTTCAGTAAGCAGCTTAATGCCTCGCCACGCGCTTGGATTTTTACTTCAGCAACGCTCGCGGTGAAAAGTGATTTTAGTCATTACATCGGCCAAATGGGCTTGAGTAATGCTAATACAGGTTATTGGGAAAGCCCATTTGATTATGGCAAGCAAGCCTTGTTTTATGTGCCAGAAAATATGCCTGAGCCTAATAGCCCAGGATATTCAGCCGCTGTTGCGGCGGTGGCGTTGCCTGTCATTCAAGCTAGTGGCGGCCGCACTTTTGTGCTGTGTACTTCTTTAAGATCCATGCGCGAAATTCACGCTTTATTTAAAGAAGCGTTTGAGCAAAATGGCATTGAATATCCATTAATGATGCAAGGCGAAAGCTCACGCAGCGAATTGCTGGAGCGTTTCCGTAAACGCGGCAATGCTGTGTTGGTGGGTAGTCAAAGTTTTTGGGAGGGTGTGGATGTTCGCGGCGAAGCGCTTTCTTGCGTGATTATTGACAAACTGCCTTTTGCCCCACCTGATGACCCTGTGCTGGCAGCGCGTATCGACAAAATGAATGAGGAAGGCAAAAATGCTTTTATGGAATATCAGTTGCCTTATGCGGTGATTACCCTCAAGCAGGGTGCAGGGCGATTAATTCGTGATGAAGCGGATAGTGGTGTGCTGATGATTTGCGATCCACGTTTAATTTCTAAGCCTTATGGAAGAAGGATTTGGCAGAGCTTGCCGCCGTTTAAACGCACGCGTTTTTTAGCGGAGGTGCAGGCCTTCTTCGAAAATATTAAGAATTAAAAGCTAGCCTGACGCAGTGGATTCAGCAAATCCGATAAGCCGTTATGGTCTATCTCGTGCATCAGTTGCAATAATCGGCCAATCTCTCCTGGCGGAAATCCCTCGCGCGCAAACCAATTAAGATAGTTGCCAGGCAAGTCCGCAATTAGGCGACCTTTGTGTTTGCCGAATGGCATTTCCATGCTAACAAGTTTTTTAAGGTCTTCGGGGTGCATGGCTTTAAGTTTATCAGGCTGCTTTGGTTTTAGCTAAAAGGTTTGAGCTAATATATCTACATGAAACCTAGCCCCATTCTCATCCCAGAAAGTGAATACGCGCTCACCGCGATGCGCGCGCAGGGTGCGGGTGGGCAAAATGTGAACAAGGTTTCAAGCGCGATTCATTTACGCTTCGATATTCGGGCTTCATCGCTTTCCTTGCCGCATCAGTTTCGCCTGATGGCGCTGCGTGATTCACGCATCACTTCAGAGGGTGTGATCATTATTAAAGCGCAACAACATCGCAGCCAAGAGATGAATAAACAAGATGCGATTGAGCGACTCCATGCGCTCGTGAATAGTGTGGCAAAAGCGCCTGAAATTAGAAGAGCCACTCGCCCAACTTTAGGTTCGCAAAAAAGACGCTTGGCGAGCAAAAGTCAGCGCGGTGAAATCAAAGCCAATCGAACACGGCTAGGTTATGGCAAAATAGAGGCTGATTAACCTTTTAATTCTGTATGCAAATCTTAGCCATTGACACCTCCACTGAATTTCTGTCATTAGCCTTGTGGCTTGATGGCATAGTATTGTCGCGCGATATTCTTGCGGGGCAAACGCACTCACAGCAGATTTTGCCTACCCTTCGTGCCTTGGTCGATGAAGCGAATATTGAATTAAAAGTGCTTGATGGCATCGCTTTTGGGGCTGGCCCAGGCTCATTTACTGGTTTGCGGATTGCTTGCGGTGTGGCGCAAGGCTTGGCTTTTGGCGCTAATTTGCCAGTAGTCGGAGTGAGCACTTTGCAGGCCTTGGCTCAACAAAGTGGCGCAGAAAAAGTCGTTGCCTGCCTCGATGCACGCATGGGAGAAATCTACCATGCGGCTTATGAGAAGCAGAATGGCGAATGGCTAGAAGTAAGCGCGCCAGCGCTATTCAAACCTGAAGATGTACCCAAAGTTATAGGTGTTGATTGGGTGGGTGTGGGCACAGGATGGTTAGTTTATCCCGATGTGTTGCAAACCGTGTATGGCGAGCAATTGCGGGAAATGCCAGCCCCAGACCACCAGTCACACCCAACTGCCACTTCTGTCGCTGAAATTGCTTTACCAACTTTTGAGGCTGGCTTAGCAAGACCAGCACATGAAGCTACGCCAATTTATATCCGTAACAAAGTCGCGCTAAAAATGAGCGAACGGGTAAACCGCTAACATGAACGCGCAGCTCAATGAGCCGAATATTAGTTTCCGAGAGATGCAGATTGATGATTTGGACGATGTTATCCAAATTGAAACCGTGAATTTTCCATTCCCTTGGACGGCAGGCAATTTCAAGGATTCTATCAACTCAGGGCACATTTGCTTGGTATTGGAGATTGATGAAGCGGTGATGGGCTATGCTATTCTAATGATGGTGCTCGATGAAGCGCACCTGCTCAATATTAGCGTTTCGCCAAGCTGGAAAGGCAAAGGCTGGGGCCGCTATCTGCTTAAGCACATGATGCAAGTCGGGCGGGACAAAGACGGGCTCAATATGTTTTTAGAAGTGCGCCCCTCTAATGTTTCTGCCATCACGCTTTATGAAAGCATAGGCTTTAACGAAATGGGCGTGCGCCCGGGCTACTACCCAACGCACAATGGCCGCGAAAACGCCGTATTAATGGGAGTGGCGCTATGAGCTTAACGCGTGAAGATATGTTGCGTGAATTAGAACTACTACCTGTGTGGCGCTTAAACTCGCCTTTTGGGTTACCTTTGGAAACGCTCTTGGAAGCACCTGTTGATTCACCGCTAGAAGCCAAGCAGGAAGCAGCTCCCAGCGATGCTCCAATTGAAGCTGTTATTGAGATGGTTGTTGAACCAAAAATTGAGGCCAAGCTTGAAACCGAGGCGGAATCAGAAGTAGTCATTGTAGAAAAAAAGTTAACGCCTCAAGCATTAGAATCGCAAGCACCTGCTTTGCCTGATATTGCCAATATTGATTGGGTAGCACTCAAACAACACGTTGTGGGCTCGGGTGACCAAAATGCAGATTGGATGTTTGTGGGGGGTGCACTTGCCGATGGCGATGCAATCGTGTTGCTTGATAAAATGCTCATCGCCATTCAGCTACAACGTGGTAAAAATGTGTATCTCACACAACTATCTGAACTCGATAATTTCAATCGTCAAATTGCACTCATTCAGCCGAAATTGATTGTCGCTTTAGGTGAGGAAGTTGCCCAGCGGATCCTTGATTCAAATGAGCCGCTAGATGCCTTGCGCGGTAAAGTACATCGCTATCAGGATTTTTCTGTTGTTGTCAGCTATGCACCATCTTACTTGCTAGAGCACACTCAAGACAAAGCTAAAGCTTGGGCAGATTTGTGTTTGGCGCGAAGCTTTATGCAGGATGTTAAATAGGCTGACGATGAGCTGATTTAGCTATAAAATTCCACACCTTATCACTTGTTACTTAAAAAAGAAGTCTTTATGCGCGCCTCACAGTTTTTTATTGCCACCCAAAAAGAAGCCCCACAAGAAGCGGAGCTTGCTAGCCATCGCTTAATGTTGCGTGCTGGGTTTATCAAGCGTTTAGGTTCAGGCCTTTACACTTGGATGCCTCTTGGTTTGCGTGTGCTGCGCAAGGTGGAAGCGGTGGTGCGTGATGAAATGAATAAAGCAGGTGCGCTTGAGCTTTTGATGCCAGCGGTACAGCCAAAAGAGCTGTGGGAAGAAACAGGCCGCTGGGCGGTGTTTGGCCCACAAATGTTGAAGATTAAAGATAGGCACGAGCGTGAGTTCTGCTTTGGTCCAACGCATGAAGAGGTGATTACCGATATTGCCCGCCGTGAGATTAAGAGCTACAAGCAATTGCCGCTTAATTTTTACCAAGTTCAAACCAAATTCCGTGATGAGATTCGCCCACGTTTTGGCGTGATGCGCGCACGCGAATTTATGATGAAAGATGCTTATTCTTTCCACACCAATTTAGCTTCGCTTGAGCAAACTTACGCGCGCATGTTCCAAGCTTATTCAAATGTGTTTACACGGTTGGGTTTAGAGTTCCGGGCGGTGCGTGCTGATACAGGCGCAATTGGAGGCGATGGCTCGCATGAGTTCCATGTGCTCGCTGATTCAGGTGAAGATGGTTTGGCGTATTGCCCAGATTCAGATTACGCGGCGAACGTGGAATTGGCTGAAGCCTTAGCGCCAAGCACCCCACGAGCGGTGGCCGCTGAAGAAATGAAGCTGGTAGAAACACCTAAGCAAATGACTTGCGAAGCCGTGGCTGAGTTGCTAGGCGTAAGCTTGCAACGCACGGTGAAATCTATTGCGTTAATGGCGAATGATCAGTTTTACTTGCTCTTGCTACGTGGCGACCACAGCTTAAATGAGATTAAAGTTGGTAAGTTAGATGGCTTGGCAGATTTTAGATTTGCTACACCTGAAGAAGTGCGCGCAAACTTAAATGATTGCCCACCTGGCTTTATTGGCCCTGTAAAAGTGGGCGCAAATGTCACGGTGATTGCAGACCGCACTGTGGCGGCGATGAATGATTTTATCTGCGGCGCAAACCAACCAAAACTGCATTTATCAGGTTTGAATTTTGGACGTGATTTGCCAGAGCCAAGTTTAGTGGCAGATATTCGTAATGTGATTGATGGCGATGCGAGCCCAGATGGTAAGGGTGTGTTGGCTTTGTGTCGCGGGATTGAAGTGGGGCATATTTTCCAATTGCGCACTAAATACGCGCAAGCCATGAACGCGACTTACCTAGATGAGCAAGGCCAAACGCAAGTGATGGAAATGGGTTGTTACGGCATTGGCGTATCACGTATTGTGGGTGCGGCGATTGAGCAGGGTAACGATGATCGCGGTATTGTTTTCTCAACTAGCCTTGCGCCTTTCCAAGTGGCGATTGCGCCAATTGGCATGGATAAGAGCGATGTGGTGAAAGAAGTGGTAACCAAGCTTTATAACGATTTGCTAGCGGCGGGTGTGGATGTGTTGCTAGATGACCGCGGCGAGCGCCCTGGTGTGATGTTTGCGGAGATGGAGTTGATTGGGATTCCACATCGTATTGTGATTGGCGACCGCGGCTTGAAAGAAAACCAAGTGGAATACCAAGCGCGCACTGCAACTGAAGCGCAATCGATTCCACTTGATGATGTACTTGGATTTATAACCAAAACATTGCGCTAAACGGGCAGGGGCGGTCATGAAAAAGCGCTTTTGTGTACTTGCCC
>CAMCTR010000086.1 GCA_945878605.1 Candidatus Methylopumilus universalis
ACCAAAAACAGCCGTCGCCAGGACGTTTGCTGCATGCTGAGAAATGTAATGTGGCTGCATATAAAAAATACCCACAAATACGGGGATAAGAATAATCCGCGCCATCGTTAAGCTGTTGGGTAAATTCCAAAACATTAATGCAGCTCCTGATATATTTTTTCTGCCAACATTTGGCTAATCCCTTCTACTTGCGAGAGTTCGTCCACGCTAGCATTCTTTACACCCTCCAAGCCACCAAATCGGACTAACAAAGCCTTACGGCGTTTCGCCCCTATCCCATCAATATCTTCCAAGGATGAATGCATGCGCGCTTTACCACGCCTTGCCCTATGCCCTGTAATCGCGAAGCGATGGGCTTCATCACGAATCTGTTGGAGTAAATGCAAGCCAATATGATCTTTCTTTAATCCAATTGGCAAATCGCGGTCAGGAAAGAACATTTGCTCCAAACCCGGCCTGCGCTCTTCACCTTTTGCAATCCCAACCAAGAGGATATCAGCTAATCCAACTTCTTGCATAACCTCAATCGCTACGCCGAGCTGACCTTTACCGCCATCAATAAATACCAAGTCAGGGCGCTTACCCTCTCCTGCCGCCACTTTCTTATAGCGGCGTGTTAAGGCATCACGCATTGCGGCATAGTCATCCCCTGGCGTGATGCCAGTGATGTTGTAACGGCGATACTCTGAATTCTGCATCGCGCCTTTATCAAACACCACACAAGATGCTACTGTCGCCTCCCCCATGGTATGACTAATGTCGAAACATTCAATTCGCTCGACCGCGTCGCCCAAGTCTAGAGCCTCACGCAAAGCCAACAACCTAGCTTGCTGATTTGAGTGCTGTGCTGAGCGTTGCTGTAGGGCTAATTCGGCATTGGTTTCTGCCATTTTCATCCACACCCGTTTATCGCCAACGGGGTTAGTATTAATCTTCACTTTGCGACCAGCTTGCTGGGTAAAGACCTCTTCCAAAGCCTCGATTTCAATGGGCACACCAATGATAATGAGTGGCGGCATTTTCTGAGCAACATAATACTGCTCTAAAAACGCACGCATGGTATCTTCCAACTCGCCCCCATCTGCATTTTTTGGGAAAAAGCTTTTGTCTCCTAAATGCCGTCCACCGCGTATCATCACTAAATTCACGCAGTGCTGTCCTTCGTGCGAAACACATGCAATCACATCTGCATCATTCACCGCGAAGTCGCTCACAAACTGTTTAGCCTGCACCTGCCTTAAGCTCTGCATACGGTCACGATAGACTGCTGCTAATTCATATTGCTCAGCTTCTGCCGCCTTCATCATTTTCTCGCCAAGCTCGTCCATCACCTGCTGTTCTTTACCTTGTAAAAACATCGTCGCATGGCCTACGTCACGACGATAATCTTCTTCGGAAATTAAACCTACGCATGGCGCAGTGCAGCGTTCAATTTGATATTGTAAACAAGGGCGCGTGCGATTCGAGAATACGGTGTTTTCACAGGTGCGCAACATAAAGACTTTTTGTAACAGTTGAATACTTTCACGCACTGCAATCGAATTAGGAAAAGGACCAAAATAGGAATTTCCCTTGCGCTGTGTACCACGATGAAAAGCCAAACGCGGATATGCATCGCCCGTTAGCGTTATGTAGGGATAGGTTTTATCATCACGAAACAGCACGTTGTAACGTGGCATAAAACTCTTGATAAGATTATTCTCAAGAAGCAAAGCTTCTGCTTCTGAATGCGTCACCGTGGTTTCAATATCCACGATTTGCGCCACCATCATGCGCGTGCGGGGACTGGGGATGTTTTTGTTAAAGTAGGAAGAAACACGCTTCTTTAAGTCTTTCGCCTTACCCACATAAATCACCTCATCACTGGCGTTTTTCATGCGATAAACACCCGGCAAATTGGGTAAGTTTTTTAATATAGGTTTGGGATTAAATGGCTCGGTCATGACTAGAACTAATTACTTAATGCCCAACTCAGCCAAACGCAAACGCTTAGCCTCTTCCTCTTTACGCACATCATCAATCACACGCATCACCGTCTTCAAATCTACCGCTTTTGTGCTTTCTTTGAAGCGTCCTGTCAAAGTCGTTTCAACGGTGAGATTACCATGCGAAAACAAATCCCAAATCTCTTTGGCGTATTGGGTGGTGAGTAGCCCTGGCGCAAAACGACCGAAGTAATCTCTTAGGTTATTCACATCGCGCTCAAGCATCTCTTCGGCGTGGTTATTTCCGGCGGCATCGACCGCTTGTGGCAAATCAATAATCACAGGCCCGTCACTTGCCAGCAAAATATTAAACTCGGACAAGTCACCATGAATGATGCCAGCACAGAGCATAAGCACCGTTTCACGCAGTAAAGTTTCATGATATTTGCGCGCATCCTCTGGCGTAAAAGCAATGTCGTTAAGCCTAGGCGCAGCGTTACCCTCCTCATCTACCACCAACTCCATGAGTAACACGCCCTCATAAAAGTTATGTGGCTTGGGCACACGAACACCCGCCGCCGCAAGTCGATAAAGCGCATCAACCTCATGGCTTTGCCAAGCTTGTTCTTGTAACTTGCGACCGTATTTAGATCCTTTTTCCATCGCACGCGCTTGCCGACTATTCTTGGTTTTACGACCTTCAGTGTAATCCACGCTTTGCCTAAAGCTTCGTTGATTGGCCTCTTTGTATACCTTTGCACAGCGCACATCATCGCCACAACGCACCACATAAACCGTGGCTTCTTTGCCGCTCATCAATTGACGAATCACATCATCAACCAAACCATCTTCAACCAGCGGCTTTAATCTTTCAGGTATCTTCATTCAGACTTGCTCAAGTAAAAGTTAGTCAAGCTAGCATTATTCATCAAGTAACTTACCGCCAATTGCCCAATCCTCATAAGCTACTTCATCAAAGGTAATGTAGGTATAGCTCGCAGGCTTATTCGCCACACGCTGCATGGTCTCAGTCACTTCTTTGGCAATCTCTTTTTTTTGTTCGCGGGTCAGTGCACCAGCATGTTTAATATTGATATAAGGCACGGTGCCCTCCCTTAAAATTCGTTAAGCCATCATGCTAGCCTATAGGCAAGAAAAATGCAGTCGTTTTTAGCAGTTTTGCTTTATTCGTAAAGCATAAAGCCTGATGACGCTATAATGCAATTACTCTCAATAGTTTTTATAAACCAATCAATATCCAATGCTCAGTTACCGCCACGCTTTTCATGCAGGCAATCATGCCGATGTACTTAAACACTCTTTGCTCATGCAAGTCATTGCGCATGCCACGCAAAAAGACAAGCCCTTTTGGTATATCGACACCCATGCAGGCGCTGGGCAATACTCACTAGACACAGGCTATGCCACGCAAAATGCGGAGTATGAATCTGGGATTGCTAAGCTTTGGAATGAAAGCGATTTACCTCAGCCACTCTTAAATTATGTGGGCTTTATCAAAACCTTAAATCAACCTTCTAGCCCTAAAACAGCCAAGCTCATTATGTATCCTGGCTCACCGTTATGCGCCCAAGCGCTATTAAGAGCGGACGACCGCATGCGCCTGTTTGAGCTTCACCCCAGTGACTTTGATATCTTGCGTGAAAACTTTAAAAGCCATCAACGCAGCGTTAGAATTGACATGAATGATGGCTTCTCTCGCATCAAAGCCATACTGCCACCACCGCCGCGCCGCGCCGTAGTATTAATCGACCCGCCTTATGAAGAAAAACAAGATTATCAACGCGTGGTTGAGATGATGAAAGATAGCCTGCAACGCTTCGCTACTGGTACTTATATCGTGTGGTATCCGCTACTTCAGCGCCCAGAACCGCGTCAAATGGTAGACAAGCTAAAACAGCTAGATTTAAAAAGCTGGCTCAATGTCAGTTTGACAGTTCAAGAGCCATCTATTGAAGGGTTTGGCATGTATGGCAGCGGCTTATTTATTGTGAATCCGCCTTGGACACTGCCAAACACATTGAATGAAGTGATGCCTTATTTGACTGAGAAACTTGCTGTGGATGATGGCGCAAGTTTTGAGATTGACAGCCATATTAGCTAAATAGACCCTTATTGACTAAATACTCCGGGCCTCCAAATGCGTATCCGAGGCTGGTTCGGTAAAAAGATTGAAGTGATACACAGTTAAAGTGCGACCATCTTCCGTTTCAACCTTTACGCGCCACTCACCCGACTGAATATTCTGTTTGTAGGTATAGCCACGGAAGCCGCCCTGCCTTCCTCCTGACAAACCAAACCCAATACGCGATGCTGCTTGCCATCCCTGCTTTTCATCGTGATGCTCCCAACGATGATAAAGTGAAGTACTAATGCCCCTTGGCGCAAATACTGCTGAAACGCAATAAACACGCCCTCCTACAGGCACATGCAAGTCATTAGAAAATAAGCGCCAAGGTTTATACCAAGGTGATTTTTCTACTGAAATCAGCATCTCGCCATTATGTTTTTCCAAATTAAGTCCGATTTGCATATCGCGCTTCACCAAAGGCACAGGCGGAATAAAGTCTAATATATAAGCAAGACTCAACACGCCCGCAATCGCCCAAACAGGCCAGGCCCGACCTGGGCATCCTGGTGTTTTTTTACGTAAAAAATGGGTGAGCGTTGCACCAGTAAGCGTACTCAAATAAAACCAAAGGGGAAGAATATTGCCGAGTATAAAAGGCAAAAGGAAGTTAAAGACCAAAATCGCACACAAACCGAAAAGCGCCCAAGTCAGCGTAAAGCGCTGATATTGATGGTCAATAAATTCATTGGCGACGAGCAAGAAGCCTAAGCCCAGCGACCAAAAGAGCGCAAGAAAATGATTCGCGCTTTTGAAATACATAATAAATAGGCAGCTAAACAAGCTGCCAAATAAAAATTGCAGAATAAAAATTGGGGCGTTTTTTTGCCACTCCGGACGAACGGATTGTTTTAACAGATCCATTCCAGACATGGAGGCATGAGCATAGCTTCTATGCCCCATCCAATAAAGAATTAAACCTGCAGCTAGCAAATACCCTGCAAGAAACCACAAATCAGAAGGATTGATTTGGCGACCAATGGTGAGCGCATCCCACAAAAAGCCCCCAAAGAATGCAATCGCTGGCAATAGGTTCTTTAAGCTCAAGGTCATATCGAGCTTAAAGAATCGAGCTAAAAACTGGCCCAGAAACTTAAACAAACTAGGGAGCTTTAAAAAAACTAAGCAACTTGCGCAATGCCTATCACCTTTTTCGGTTGATACGCATCCATCAAGTTAAAGTTGAGGTACTGATAGATGGCTGCATGATGGGCGCTAATGGTGTCGCCCACCACCTGCAAGTACTCTGGTGTGGTTGGTAAGCGACCGAGTTTTGCACACACCGCAGCAAGTTCAGCAGAGCCTAAGTAAACGCGTGCATCTTTACCCATGCGGTTATCGAAGTTTCGTGTGGATGTTGAGAAGACCGTGGCTTTGTCAGCAACCCTTGCTTGATTCCCCATACAGAGTGAACAGCCTGGCATTTCCATTCGTGCCCCTGCAATCCCAAACGTTGAGTAAACCCCTTCGTCTCTGAGCTGTGCTTCGTCCATCCGGGTTGGCGGTGCAACCCAGAGTCTGGTTGGAATTGCCCCTTGGCCTTCAAGTACCTTTGCTGCGGCGCGGTAATGACCGATGTTGGTCATACAGCTACCAATAAAGACTTCATCAATCTTGTCGTTCTGCACGGCAGAGAGCGGCTTGATGTCATCTGGGTCATTTGGACAAGCGACCAACGGTTCTTTGATTTGGTTTAAATCAATCTCAAAGATGTGGGCATATTCAGCATCTGCATCTGGTTCAAGTAAGCTTGGATTGGCAAGCCATGCTTCCATAGACTCAATACGACGTTTTAATGTACGAGCATCTTCATAACCATGCTCGATCATGTTCTGCATGAGCACGATGTTAGACGTTAAGAACTCAATCACAGGGGCTTTGTTAAGCCTTACCGTACATCCATTGGCTGAACGCTCAGCAGATGCGTCAGCAAACTCAAAGGCTTGTTCTACTTTAAGATCAGGTAAACCTTCAATCTCGAGTACTCGGCCGTTAAAGACATTCTTTTTGCCTTTCTTATCGGTGGTGAGTTC
>CAMCTR010000087.1 GCA_945878605.1 Candidatus Methylopumilus universalis
CCCCAGTTCAAAGGCATCACGCAATTGACCTGTGATTTTTGCGCGTGCCTCAAGGTTATTTTTAATCAAGGCACAAGCCGTGCCAAATCCCACAATTGCCGCCACATTTTCGGTACCACTGCGCAAACCTCTTTCCTGGCCGCCGCCATGTAACAGCGGTTTGATATCCACACGCTTATCTAAAATGAGTGCACCAGCGCCCTGTGGGCCATTAATTTTATGTGACGAAACCGTCATGGCATGAACACCTAGTGACTCAAAATCTATAGGCATTTTGCCGATTGCTTGAACTGCATCTGAATGGAACAGCGCGCCTTTGGATTTAGCCATATCGGCGAGTTTTGCAATATCTTGAATCACGCCCGTTTCATTGTTCGCGAACATGACGGAAACTAAGCTAGTTGGTTTTTCTAATATAACATCCAAACTTAAAGGGTCAACTTTCCCAAAGTTGTCGGTAGCGATTACTGCAATACGATAGCCATGTTCACGGAGCGCAAAAGCAGGGCGGGTGACCGCAGGGTGCTCAATGGCACTCACTGCAATTTGCTTAGCTAGCTCATTATTGCCAGCCATGCCGTGGATAGCGAAGTTATTGGCTTCTGTGCCGCTCGCGGTAAATATCACTTGTGATGGGTGCGACCCGCAAGCGTCAGCCACTTGTTCGCGGGCTTGATCTAAGGCTTGGCGTGCCGCACGACCAAATAAATGGCGGCTAGTGGCATTGCCATATTGGTGCTGCATATAAGGTAACATCGCTTCGAGTACGCGGGGGTCTAAAAGCGTGGTGCTGTTGTTATCTAAATAGATGTGTTGATCGAACATCATTAGTTATTCAATAACTCAGCCGCAAATTCTTTTTTTGCGCTAAATGAAATCGGTTTGCTTTCACCGTTTGCTTTTGCATCATTGCTTGCGACCAAATCGGCCAAACTAATGCCAGAAAGGTATTCTAGAATTTTAACATTGAGGCTAGACCATAAATCATGCGTCATGCAGCGACTTTCATCATGACAGTTTTCTTGACCGCCACATTGAGTGGCGTCGATGAGTTCATCCACGGCGCTGATGATTTCAGATATTGAAATTTCAGTTAATGGTTTTGCGATGCGATATCCGCCGCCAGGACCACGTACGCTTTTAACCAAGCCGCAACGGCGTAAACGGCTAAATAGCTGTTCTAGATATGATAAAGAAATGTTTTGGCGCTCACTGATGCCAGCTAAAGTCACAGGCTTGTCCGCCTCGCTCATGGCGAGGTCTAGCATGGCGGTGACTGCAAATCGACCTTTGGTGGTTAATCGCATTGCTTATCTTTCTAGAAATTTTGGATATTGGCTAAGGATGTTTATTGGATAAGGACGTTTAGTACCTTAAGCAAGCTAAAATAATATAATAACCCAATACTTTAGTCAAGTATTAATTCGTGATTGGAATGCTTGAAGTCGGCTTGGTTTATAGCTTGATGAAATTGATTTTTTTATGAAGTGCTAAGCGTATTGCTCTTTGGCGGACGCGCTTACTTTTGTTTGGCTTGCTTCTTGCTAGCTTGATAGGCTTAAATCCATTGGCTGTTGCATAGAGTAGTATTTCTAGTTCCTCAATGACGCTTTCCCAGCGGATATTGGCAATGCTGGTAATGGATTGTTTCTTACATTGATTGAGCAGGGCACTATTTTTAGTGGCTTCGAGCGATGCATTAATCAGTGCTTTGCTTTCATTAAATGGCACTAACAAACCGCTGATGCCGTGTTTAATAATATTTCCAGCCGCCGCGTAGTCGTAAGCAACCACACATAAGCCGCTCGCCAAGGCTTCTGGCACTACATTTCCAAATGTTTCGGTGACGCTAGGAAATATAAACAAATCTGCCGAAGCGTAGTGCTCGGCAAGTGCTTCACTCCGCTGACTGCCGCAAAAAATTGCTTCTGGGCAAGCATGAGCAAGCTCATCTCGTAATGGCCCGTCTCCTACAAACACCAGTTTTGCGCTTGTTTTGGCTTGTTGTATGGCGCGAAATGCATCCAACACTAATAGAATATTTTTTTCTTTGGCGAGTCGGCCCACATGAATAATCACTAAATCATTATCCGTAACCCCCCATTTTTTACGCAATTCGCTTGAGCGATTTGCAGGGTTAAATTGGCTAGTATCGACGCCTCTTGCCATGATGGAGACATTTTTATAACCACTCAATTTTAGCGCTTCAACGACTTTTTGCGTGGGGGCAAGTGTCGCTAAGGTTTGGTTATGAAAATATCTTAAATAGCTTTCTATGGGTCGCATCAAAAAGCTTGCGCCATAATGTTTGGAGTATTGATGAAAATTGGTGTGATAAGAGCTAATCACTGGAATATTGAGTTGTTTAGCTGCTTGCAATGCCGACCAACCTAAAGGGCCTTCGGTTGCAATGTGCACAACATCAGGGCGACTAGCTGACCATAATTTGATTAAGCGATTTTTGGCGGGAAAGCCAAATTTAAGGTGTTTGTAAAAGGGGATGGCCATGCCTGCCACCAGGTGTTCTTTGAAGTTTTGCGAGTCAGCAGGAATGTCTAGATTGTTTTGCTTTGGGCGTATGACTTGGACTTGATGTTGCTTTGCCGATAAGAGGTCGGCTATTTTGCCTAGCGTCATCGCGACACCATTGATTTCTGGTTTGAATGTTTCAGTAACTAATGCAAACTTTAGTCGGTGAGTTTGCCCGATGTCGAGTTGTTTGGTCATGTCCAAATCCACTTATGTTTTGGTAATTCTATGCTGGTTGATGAGGACTTTTATGAAAATTTGATGAAATCTTTTGATTTTGATTTAATTTCTTTTTTTAATAAATCCTACTTGGGAATGCAATTTTTTCTTCATGAGATTTATTTACGGCTATTAACAATAATTTCATGAAAAGAGTCTTTTTGTATTTTTGTCATAATAATGTAACAATTTTATGTTTTTAAAAGATCTATAATCTTAAAAAGTTAAGAACTCAATCAAAAGGGAAAAGCCATGAAGAACATTAATGATGATTACATTACAAAAGCGAAGAAACTAAGCGAAGAAAATCGTGACCGTGTGCTATCTCGCATGGGTGGTAAATTACCTAAGCATTTGCAAAAAGAAAAATTAACGATTGAAGAAGCGATTGCGATTCAATTGGAATTGGAAGACGAACAATTGCAAGAGTGGCGTACTAACCTGGCCCGTATTCAAGAAAAAGCTGCTAAAGCAAAATCAAAAGCTGAAGAAAGAGTTGCCAAAGCAAAGGCAAAAGAAGGGCCTGCAAAAGCAGCTAGACCAGCCGTTGCTAAAGAGGCGCCTGCTATAAAAGTTAGTCCTGTAGCAAGGTCAACCGCTAAAGCTCCTGCAAAACCAACTGTTAATAAACAATGAAAACCTTTCTAGTAGCTAATCCAAAAGGGGGAAGTGGTAAAACAACCCTCGCGACTAATTTGGCTGGCTATTTTGCCAGCCGTGGCCGCCACGTGGTGTTATCTGACATGGATAGGCAAGAGTCTTCACTCGGTTGGTTGGAGCGTCGATCTGCTAATATCCCTAACTTGCCTCTTATTCATCCTCTTAATGGCAGAGATGGTCATATCAGCAGCATGAGTGCTCAGGTTAATGTGATTGACTCGCCAGCAGGTTTGCGAGGCGAAAAGCTGAGTGAGGCTGTGAAAGCTGCCGACTGGGTGATTGTACCTATGCAATCTTCTAGTTTTGATATTAATGCTACGCAAGATTTTCTAGAAGTGCTCAGGGAAGAAAAATCTGTGCGCAAAGAGCGAACTTTTGTGGCAATGGTGGGCATGCGCGTGAATGCGAGAACAAAAGCCGCGCTTAATTTAGAAGAGTATTTGGCGCAAAGCGGTTTTCCAGTGATGGGGCATTTGCGCAATGCGCAAATCTATGTGCATGCCGCTGAGGAAGGCTTAAGTTTGTTTGACATGAGCCCTTCACGGGTCAAACAAGATATTCAGCAATGGTCTAATTTATTGCAGTGGATACGCGCTGGCGAAAATAAAGGCGTTTAACGACTGATCTTGCTTTAAGAAACTTTAAGGCCGAGGCCTTAAAGTTTTTGCTTATTATCCTTCAGCTTAGCTTATAGCTTCTTAAAAGCATCCAAATCAAAAGCTTTTCCAACTTCCGCATCTGATTCAACATCTGCACCGAGTTTATTAAGCTGCGCCATCACTTCTTGTAATTTCACATCTTGCGCGGCGGCGTGGTCAAGTAAGGCATGAATCGCTTTGGTCATTGGGTCATTTGCGTTATCACTAACCGCGTAAGCTGAAAAGCCAATTTTCTCCGCCATCTTGTCACGTTGTTTACTTGTTTCTTGCTCAAGTATGCGAGCGGGAATGCCAACCGCAGTCGCATTCTCTGGAACGTCTTTTACCACTACAGCGTTAGAACCTATCTTTGCACCTTTGCCGATGATGATAGGGCCTAGCACTTTTGCGCCAGCGCCTATCACCACGCCTTGCTCCAATGTTGGATGGCGCTTGCCTTTATTCCATGATGTACCGCCAAGCGTGACGCCATGATAAAGCGTGCAATCGTCACCAATGAACGCTGTTTCGCCAATTACCACGCCCATGCCGTGATCGATAAATACGCGGCGACCTATTTTCGCGCCTGGATGGATTTCAATGCCTGTAAGAAAACGACCAATGTGGGAGATAAAACGTGCAACCCAGAAGAAGCGTTTGCCCCAAACCCAGTGTGAAAGGCGATGAATGAGGAGTGCATGCACGCCAGGGTAAGTGGTGACGATTTCCCAATGGGTTCTGGCTGCTGGGTCCCGTTCGAATACTACGGAAATATCTTCTTTAATATGCTTAAACATTATTCTGTGCTCTTTGTCGCTAAAGTTGCTTAATGGGTATGGCTTTTAATCTTTAAAGCTTCTAGGATTTTGTGTAAGTTTTAATATACCACGCAAAATGTTCACTTCTTCTTTTTCTAAACTGGCACGAGCATAAATGCGGCGAACGCGTTGCATCAGCTTTTTAGGTTCTTTTGGGTTTAAAAAGCCCACTTTTATCAGCGTTTCTTCTAGGTGTTGGTAAAAACCTTCAATCTCTTCGCTGGTCGCTAGCGGTAATGTATTAGCAGAGTTTTCAATATTGCTTTCGCCTGCCGCCATTCGTAATTCGTAGCTCATCACTTGGACTGCCGCAGCAACGTTGAGTGATGAAAAATCAGGATTAGTCGGAATCATCGCGAGTAATTGACAAAGGTCTAACTCTCGATTTGAAAGACCACTCATCTCTGTACCAAATACCAAAGCAACTGCTTGTTCGCCATTTGCAATATTTGACGCTCTGATTGCGGCTTCACGCGCTGAAATAAGCTCATGTGAAAGCTGACGTTTACGTGCACTCATGCCAATCGCCATGGCACAGCCTATTAACGCACCTTCTAAGCTGTCGCAAACAACGGCATTCTCAAGTAGATCAACTGCGTTACAAGCAAGCGCATTCGCTTCTTTATCTGGGAAGTGTTTAGGTTGCACCAAATAGAGCTGAGTGAGCCCCATGGTTTTCATCGCACGTGCTGCTGAGCCAATATTGCCAGGGTGGCTGGTTTGGCAGAGCACGATGCGGAAATTATTTAGTAAGTTAAGTTTGGAAGTCATGACATAAAGCATTAAAATGTTATTTTAACAGCTCTTTAATCATGCCTCATGTAGTTTTACGTTTAAGTTTACTACACGGATGTCGTAACCCGATGCCGGGCAACAATGGAAAATACACATGCATCCAATGCTTACGAATGCGGTAAAAGCCGCGCGCCGCGCTGGCACCATCATCAATCGTGCCTCTCAAGATGTGGGTACGATTAAAGTACATAGTAAAAATTACAACGATTTTGTGAGTGAAGTTGATCACGCGGCAGAGCGTGCAATTATCCAAACACTGCAAGAAGCTTACCCAGACCATGGCTTTATCGGTGAGGAAAGTGGTGACGACAGGACCGACGCCGAGCACGTTTGGATTGTCGACCCATTAGATGGCACAACGAACTTCTTGCATGGCTATGAGCAATATTCTGTTTCGATTGCCTTGATGAGTCGTGGACATTTG
>CAMCTR010000088.1 GCA_945878605.1 Candidatus Methylopumilus universalis
GGTAAATCACCTGCCATACGGCGTTTAAATTCAGCAGCTTCAGCTGGGAAAGCTTTCGCGTAAGCATCAAATTTAGCATTCCAATCAGCTTCTAATTTAGCGCCTTTAGCTTTTTGATCCCAACCAGCGTATACGTCTGCTGGGATTTCAAATGGTGGATAGTTCCAACCAATGTTGGCTCGTGTTGCTGCAACTTCTTCTTCACCTAGTGCAGAACCGTGGCAATCATGGCTACCCGATTTATTTGGAGAGCCCATACCAATAACTGTTTTACAGCAAATCAATGATGGTTTGTCTGTCACAGATTTCGCTTTTTTAAGCGCAGCATCAATAGCCTCAGAATCATGACCGTCTACTGATTGAACGTGCCAGCCGTAAGCTTCGAAGCGCTTAGCTGTGTCGTCTGTATACCAACCTTCGATATGACCGTCGATAGAAATACCGTTGTCATCCCAGAAAGCGACCAATTTACCCAAGCCCCATGTACCTGCCAAAGCTGAAGCTTCGTGTGATACACCTTCCATCATACAGCCGTCACCTAAGAAGCAGTATGTGTAGTGGTCAACGATATCGTGACCTGGTTTGTTGAATTGGTTAGCCATCAATTTTTCAGCCATTGCAAAACCAACTGCGTTGGTAATGCCCTGACCAAGTGGGCCAGTCGTTGTTTCAATACCTGGGGCATAGCTATACTCTGGGTGACCAGCACATTTAGAATGCAATTGACGGAATGTCTTGATTTCATCCATAGGCAAATCGTAGCCAGTCAAATGCAACAATGAATAAATCAACATTGAACCGTGGCCGTTAGATAATACGAAACGATCGCGATCAGCCCAATTTGGATTTGTTGGGTTGTGACGCAAATTGTGGTTCCATAAAACTTCAGCGATTTCAGCCATGCCCATAGGTGCACCTGGGTGGCCAGAGTTAGCTTTTTGCACCGCATCCATAGACAAAGCACGGATAGCGTTTGCTAAATCTTTACGAGTTGCCATTTCTTTCTCCCTAATCAATCAATCTATAAAGCGTAAAAAATGCCAGCCAATCTGATGATCTATACAGTATAAACACGCATCAAATTTAGCATGGCACTGAAATTCTTCGAGCCTCTCCCTAAAATTCATGAATATCGAGGCTACATGTTTTCTTGCAGCGCAATATTTAATTATTAGTTTTACGGGAGCATAGGGCTGAATTATTGCTTATTAAGGCATTTTGAGCAATACCAATAATCCCTTAATGGTTGCAAAATGCCCATTTTAGTCATGTTTTATTTCCATTTAATGGAACATCCGATACTTGCGATTTGATCTTTAGGAGCATTACCTGTTGCCGCCATCAGCTTCATGGCCTCAAGCAAGTCTTTTGTGGCATAAGGCTTGGGTGTTAAGTCGCGCCCTTGGTCATCAAATCTACCACGATACTGGAGTTCAAGA
Organism: Candidatus Methylopumilus universalis; assembly: GCA_945878605.1. Classification (GTDB taxonomy): domain Bacteria; phylum Pseudomonadota; class Gammaproteobacteria; order Burkholderiales; family Methylophilaceae; genus Methylopumilus_A; species Methylopumilus_A universalis_B. The sequence goes on from CAMCTR010000088.1 coordinate 1,440, forward strand.
TTTGCATTAAATCCAAAAAAATCTGGCGTGCAGACTGCGTCATAAGCGCGCGCAATTTTTTGTGTTTCATCGAGCAGGTAAGGAAAGCCAAAATTAAACTCGTTCGCAACTTCTTTCATTTTTTCAAAAGAGTCTTGCGGATAGCTCACCACATCATTTGATGAAATCGCCACAGCGTTTACACCCAAGCTTTTAAGCGTTGCCATATCAACCACCAAGCGCTCACGTATTGCTTGCACATAAGGGCAATGATTACAAACAAACATCACCAACAAACCCTTTGCTCCTACCACATCAGCCAGTGTCCAATGGTGACCATCCACGCCAGGCAAATTGAAGTCAGGGGCTTTCCAGCCAAAACTACATAACGGCGGATTCAAACTTACCATTTTGTAACGTCCTTCCATTAGAATGTATATTCAGATTTTACCACTCCAACTTAAAAATTATGGCTAATCCACGCTTTTACTGCGACCCAAAAAATTCTGACAAGCTCGCGCTCGGCGCACAAATAAAATTATCAGATAACGCAGCAATGCATGCGACACGAGCACTTAGATTGGATATCGGGGATTGGGTCATTTTATTTAATGGCGACGGCAACGATTACCACGGAGAACTCACCTTTATTAAAAAAGGCGAAGTGATTGCTAAAATCAACAGCATCAAACCAGTCGATAACGAATCCCCCATTAAAGTGATATTGGCGCAAGCAATTTCTAGCGGAGATCGCATGGACTTCACCATTCAAAAAGCCGTTGAGATGGGCGTAACAGAAATTCAGCCGATTGCCAGTCAACGCAGCGTCGTTAAGCTTTCTGGTGAGCGCGCTGAAAAACGCCGAGAACATTGGCAAAACGTTGTAAATTCAGCTTGTGAGCAATCCGGCCGCGCTTTTGTTCCTAAAGTCGCTATGCCGCTGCCTCTTGCCAATTGGCTAGCCAGCAAACCCGTTGCAGAAACCAAAGTCACGTTAGCCCCCACCGCTGAAGTAAGCTTCAAAGAGCTTCCAACACCAACAGGCAATGTATGCCTGCTTGTTGGCGCAGAAGGAGGCTTGACCGAAGATGAAATTGCACTTGCTGCATCCCAAGGATTCACCCCTGTAAGACTAGGCAAACGTATACTTCGCACCGAAACAGCACCTCTTGCCGCCATCGCCACCATGCAAACCATCTGGGGCGACTTTTGCGTTTAACACAATAAATATTGATTTAATTTGCATTAAAAACATTTTTTAATTAAAATAGTGTTTAATAAACAAATTTTATAGGTGGTTTATGTCACTCGGCTCGGCTATAAGAAATCAAAGGAAGTCCCTGTGCATGACCTTGCAAGCGCTCGCCAATGCTATCGGTGCCGACAGCGGAAATCTCTCTAGAATAGAGCGAGGGGAGCAGGGTGTCACCGAAGCAATGCTGCGTAAAATAGGTACGGCCTTAAAGTGCACGCCTTCATTTTTATATGCTCAGTCAGAAGAAAGCCAACCAGTCATTGCATCTGAAAAAATTGTGGATTACACAATTTTCAACAAAAAGCCATTAGAAACGCCTTCAGCCCCAAGCTTAAATAGACCGCAAGAGTTTGTCAGTTGGTTTCGTTCTGTTGCCCCTTACATCCATGCGTTTGGAGGAAAAACCTTTGTTATTGCCTTTGGTGGCGAAGTGGTCGACGACGGCCAATTTATTTCTTTATCGCATGACCTTAATTTGCTCACCAGCCTTGAAGTAAGAATAGTGCTGGTACACGGCTCTCGCACGCAAATTGAATCACGTCTAAAGCGCGCCAACTTAAAAACAAAGCTCGCAGGCGGCTTACGTGTGACCGATGACCAAGCAATGGAAGTCGTCAAAGAAGCTAACGGATCAATTCGGGTAGAAATTGAATCCTTACTTTCGATGGGCTTAGTAAACTCGCCAATGGCTGGCTCCGACATTAGAGTAGCTAGTGGGAACTTCGTCACAGCAAAACCAATTGGCGTGCTTGATGGAGTTGATTTGCAACACACAGGTGAAGTGAGGAAAGTTGATAGCACAGCCATCCAGAAGAGACTAGAAGATGGCGAGATGGTGCTGCTCTCACCGCTAGGTTACTCACCCACTGGTGAGGCATTTAATCTTTCACTGGAAGATGTTGCCGTAGGCGCTGCGATTGCGCTTCATGCTGACAAACTCATCTTCCTAATGGACTCCTCCGGCGTTCACAACGCCAGAGGCGAACTTTTGCGGGAAATGACCGCGCAAAAAGCAAAAAATCTTTTACAGCACGTCAAAAATAATCATTCAAAAAATGGCGGAGCAGAATCACAAAAAAAACCAAACATTACTGAAGATGAAGCTTACTACTTGCCAGCCGCCATAAGAGCTTGCGACCACGGCGTTGCGAGAACTCACCTGATTTGCAGACATACTGACGGTGCAATTCTTCAAGAGCTATTCACCCACGATGGTATCGGCACCATGGTCACTGAAATGCCGCTGGAATCCATGAGGCAAGCGGAAATCGACGATGTCGGTGCACTATTGCAACTCATTGAACCCTTAGAAGCAGAGGGCATTCTAGTGCGGCGAGGGAGAGAGCGGCTAGAAATTGAGATTGAGCAGTTTTACATCATGGAACATGATGGCCGCGTCATTGGCTGCGCTGCACTTTATCCTTTTTCACAAGAAAAAATGGCTGAATTTGCTTGCCTAGCCATACACCCTGCCTATCGTGGTGGTGGAAGAGGCGACAGGCTTTTCCATTATTGTGAAGATCAAGCAAAAGAACTAGGCTTTGAAACTATTTTCTGCCTAACAACCAGAACAGAACATTGGTTCTTAGAGCGTGGTTTTATTGAAAAAACGGTGACTGATTTACCCGCCGAAAAACAGCAAATTTACAATTTGCAAAGACGCTCAAAAGTTTTTGTAAAAAAGCTCTAAGCATTAAACAAAAATGCAACGCCGCATCGAGTTTGTTTCAAGGTAAAATAATACTAAATTATATGATTTGAGATAGACATCATGAGCAACGACATTACCTCCAAACAAAAAGCGCAGACCCTAGCAGAGGCTTTGCCATACATTAAGCGCTTCTTTGATAAAACCATTGTGATTAAATACGGTGGCAATGCGATGACAGAACCGCACCTCAAAGAATCATTTGCGAGCGATGTTGTATTGCTCAAACTTGTGGGCATGAACCCTGTTGTTGTACATGGCGGCGGCCCACAAATTAACGAAATGCTCGATAAGCTAGGTAAAAAAGGCGAATTTATTCAAGGCATGCGTGTGACCGATGAAGAAACCATGGATATCGTTGAGATGGTGCTTGGGGGTCAAGTAAATAAGGAAATTGTGAACTTGATTAACCGCAAAGGCGGCAAAGCGGTTGGCTTAACCGGTCAAGATGGCAATTTCATCCACGCTGAGAAATTGCTCATGGCCAATCTCGACAATCCAGAAGAATTGATTGACGTAGGCCAAGTGGGCGCTATCACCAAAATTGACCCTAGCATTATTAATTTCTTAGATAGTGGTGACTTTATTCCTGTCATTGCACCAATTGGCGTGGGTCCAGATGGTGAAACTTACAACATCAACGCAGACGTTGTTGCAGGCAAGCTCGCAGAAATTTTAGGCGCTGAGAAACTTATTTTGCTCACTAATACCCCTGGCGTATTAGATAAAGATGGTCATTTACTAACAGGCCTTACCCCTAAACAAATCGACGATTTGGTAGAAGATGGCACGCTGTCAGGTGGCATGTTGCCAAAAATTAGTTCAGCGCTTGATGCCGCAAGAAGTGGTGTGAAATCTGTGCACATTATTGATGGACGTGTAGAACATGCATTACTTTTAGAAGTGTTGACCGATGACGGTGTAGGCACGCTCATTAAAGCGAAATAATGCAAGATAGCCAACGTTTGTGGGTGTTTGACCTCGACGACACCCTGCACGACGCTTCATCACACATTTTCCCCATCATGAATAAAGCCATGACGCAATACATCATGGATACCCTAGATTTGGATGAGCATCACGCATTTGAACTGCGTAAACATTACTGGCGCATTTACGGCGCCACCCTTAAAGGCTTGATGCGCCATCACGGCGTTGACCCTTATCACTTTCTTTGCGAAACACACGACCATATGGATTTAGAAAGCATGGTCACCGAAATCAAACAACTTAGACATTGCATTAACAATCTCAAAGGCCGAAAAGTCATTTTCACCAACGCCCCGATGAATTACGCGATTAGAGTTTTAGATACACTCGGGATTGCCGATTTATTCAGCTTGGTATTTAGTGTGGAATCTACGAAATTTCATCCGAAACCATCCGTACGCGGATTCAAACAACTCCTTCGCGCCATCAGAGCTGAAGCTAAAGACTGCGTAATGATCGAGGATAATTTACCGGCTTTGATGACAGCAAAACGATTAGGCATGAAGACGATTTGGGTTTCGAAAAAACTCAAAAAACCAAATTTTGTAGATTTAAGAATCAATAACGTGTTAGCGCTTACTCATTCTAGAATATAATCTAGATAAGGTTTATTTTTATAAAAAATAATAAATTAAGAACTCTTGGAGATCATCATGGCAACTAAACCAGG
>CAMCTR010000089.1 GCA_945878605.1 Candidatus Methylopumilus universalis
AGCTGTCCCAAGACAACCACCCCCAATTACGACGGTATGATACTTTTTCATTGAAATTTTTCCTCAAAACACATTTTGATATTTAACCATTGATTTTATGTAAAATGTAAAGACACGCCCAAGTACATTAACTTATGGTAAAGCTACTACAAAATTATATTACCAAAAAAATAAGATATTATTATTTTCTTCTTTCAATAAACCTTTTTTTTAAAATTTCTAAACATGTCTTTTGTAATATAAGCTGACAAAATTATGAAGGCTGCAAATAAAGCAAGAATCCACTGAATATCATAAGCCGCGACATCACGACGAGAAGGCTTCTGTTTCTCCATTGCGGTTAAAATACTTTGTAAGCTGTCACCACGCACATAATCACCGCTTATTTCCTTGGATAAACTTTTTAGATATTGCTCTTGAAGGGAAGAAATGTAACGATCACCTGTACCACCTGCAACATCATTATTCCTAACACCAAGGTTGGCTTCAGATATTTGAGCAATTCCTGGTTGTATTGCGAAACTGTCAATTGCCCAGTAACCAATGAGTTGATTTTTATCGTCTAATTTTGGAATTGCGTTACCTTTTTCACTTCCAATGCCAACAAATAACCAACCATTACCACCCTGAAAGTTAGTAAGATCTTTTGTGTTGAAAATACCAAGTTTTGGGGCTTCTTCTCCATCGGTAAAGTAAACAACTTGTGCTGGTTCAGGAAAGGATCTTATGACTCTGGAAAGCATATATAAACTTTCACGAAGACGGCTGTTTCCAGACCATGCAGATCTCCACTCTAAGTGATCAATGGTGTCTTGTATTGCATCATAATTACTACAAACTTCTATTGGATTGAACAGGGCGGCTATTGTTGCGCCCGCAAATAAGCCTAAGCTCACCTTTGTTCCGCATGGCATATTCGCCACAACGCGATGCATCATAAACTTAGTGTAGTCTAGCCTTGATGTTTCTTTACCATTTAAACGTGTGTCAACAACGTTCATACTTTGAGAAATATCTGCAACAAGAACATAACTATAAATATTCCTTGGCAATGGAATTGTGGGGTTAAAGGCTGCTGCGATTAGTAATAAAAATGATATGGCTAATAGCGCCGCATCTCTTCGATAGCGTAAGTAAGTTAATACTTTATTCATATTATGGGAGACCTACTGGAATGTTGCCCATAATTAGGCCTGGTGAGTCAGACTCTCCGACGCCAGGGGTTGGTGTGCCGGGTAATAATAAAATTAATCTGTCTAAGTTATGACGGGAATCCCAATGAGAATTATCTAGACGGACTGCTTGTTGGTATAAATTTTTGGCCTGTCGAAGAAGATATTCAGTCTCTTTACCCACCTTCATGTTGGTGCCATTAATCGCCAAGCCTCTGAGAAAGAAGATTGTGCCTAAATTATGTTGAATCGCTTCTTTTTGTTTGTTGTTGGCCTGCTCTAAAAGTTTGGTATATAGCAAAGTCGATTCTTTAAATCGTTCATTTTTTGCTAGCCAGTATGCGGTGGCAAATTTGGCCTCAAAACTTTGCATATCAGTTTTTGGCGATTCGGCATTTAATATAGCTGTGTTAAATGCTTGTATTTGTATGATGCGGTTTATCTGTAAACTAGCTCCGATAGCACCTATAATCGCTAGAACACTGAAAATCCACACTAGTTTTTTAGTGTTCATCATTTTAAAAATATTAAATGTCATTGGCTTAATCCCATGTTCTAACTTCTAAGTACTTCACACCTAACAGCAAGCCAATCATCAATGCTGCCAGTAAAAAGCAAGCTTGAGAAAAGTCGTAGCCAGGAATTTGTTCGTGATAACGAATTGGTTTTTTTTCTTTTTGATTGATGTCTGCAATCGCGGCGGCTAATGATTTAGGATCTTCTGCCTCATAAGCATGATAAGGGGAGTTCAGTGTCTTAAAGAACTCGTTTAATTCAATTTGCGTTGGCAGAACAGCATCTTCTGGGGGCACATAGCTAGTATCAAAAATACTCAAGCCACCCGGTTGGCGCAATACAATCCAGTAAAGACCAATATGCAAGCGATCAAGCCAATCATGGATCTTTTGCTGCGTTTCAGCATCAATACGACCCCCGCCGTCCGATAATAAAATCATCGCACGTGAGCCAGAGTCTGGCACTTTGTCAAATAATCCTGCGCCACTTGTCATTCCGCTACCAATGTTGGTCTGGAATAGCGCATTGCCTGCGGTAGCTTGCACTGCAGCTAAAATCGCCTCACGGTTTTCAGTTAGCGGTAGAACATACATCCCTGAATTGCTGAAAGTAGTCATACCAATCATGTCGTTTTGACGCGACTTTACAAACTGAGTAATCAGACGGCTTGCCGCAACAGATTTTGTTTCGCCAACTTTTCCGTTAATCTCTCCGCCAGAAAATGGATCATCCATACTTGCGCTTCGGTCTAGGACTAATGCGATTTGGGCACCAACACCGATTTTCTCTATGATTTGTTGTTTACTATGCGGGCTCGCTAAACCTAAAAAGATCAAAAGCAAGGCTAATACTGCTAATACTTTCATGAGCAAACCAATGAGGTCGGAGAGCTTATCTTTGGGAAGCATAGCAACCCAAGAGTAGCGCTGAGTAAAAGCGCGATCAAGGACCAGGGGTAAAATTGCTAAAGGCAGTAGCCAAAGCGCCCAGGGGGAGTTGAAGAAAATTAGAATGTTCATTACTGTTAAGCTTTCTTTTGCTTCGCAGGCTTGAGACCACGTTCACAATCTCGACATTGGGTACTAAATTTTTTCACCCAGTTAAGCGATGTTGCTTCATCAGTGGAGGCATTGTGTGTTTCAAAAAAGACCTGATGTGAGAGTGCAAAAAATTGATGCATTTCAGCTTCAATTGTTTTGAAGCTAGGATTTTGTGCAATAAATTCTGTAATATTATCGCTAAAGACACTGTATTGAGCAGAGGTATTAAAAGCTTGATGCATGCTTGAAAGCGCTGTTTTAAGAGCATCAGCATCTTTTGGTGAAAGCTTACGTGTTTGGCGCACTGCCTTTGCAAATGGTTTCCCCATTAGTGGCAACCATGCTCTAACCCCTAAAATGTAAAGCAATCCCAAAAGGCTGAACCCAAGAATGATTAAACAAGCAACGAGTTTTTGTTTTACAGGATACGCTTGAAGCAATATAGGCTGCCTTAAAGGACTCATATCATCTTCGATTTTGACTGCACCAAATACCGCCATAGGAGAGCTTCTAAAGTAAAACTCTGGAATTCGGTATTGCACTAGACCGTCTCTAGCCTCTGAAGTTGATGGGCCTTGAAATTTTACGATTTCTGCAGGCAGAAGAGCAGGTTTTACTGTAGGCGCTGTAGCAAAGACTTGGTAAGAAAGTTGCACCACATAAACTGTAGAGGTATTACTATATTTCTTAGTATGGCTAATTTTGCGAAGTTCGATGCCAGAAACTTGCCCTTGATAGCGATGCTCGTATCCGACAATAGGCAGTGTTGTTTCAATTAGTTTATATGGCTTTTTAACTTCTAAGGTGATGGTGCGGTCAAGAATATCACCCATTAGATAGCCAACATTGCGAGCAGGGTCAACCTTGGTTAGCTTTACCACGCCCTCTGGAATTTCTGGGGATGGCTCGTCATTGGCGAATGCAAGGCTTGCACTAAGAAATAGTACTAGACTTATTAAGCTAATATGTAATGGTTTGATTAATGTGTTCATAAGGCATTTCATTATTAGGCTGCCACAAATTGGTGAAAATATTCGGTTAAAGCATCCGCATCGAATACCCCTTCTAAGAAAAAAGCCGCCATATCAAAACTCATAAATAAGGCTTCAATTTCAGCACGTCTTGCTTCAAAACTAGCAACTATATTTGCTCGCATTTCTTTTCGTAAAAATAAAGTACGTTTTTGGCCCGTTTCACAGTCAATAACACTAGTGATACCAAACTCGGGCAGGTTTTTGTATTCAGATGAATCCCACAACACTATAGGCACAACGTGATGTTGCATCAGCGAAGAAAGACCGTTTTTAAGCTCTTCCATTGGCATATGGAAGTCAGAAATTAAAAAGATAAGCGAGCGCTCTCGTGGTAAAAAACGGCTGACATCTTTTAAGCCAGCCCCCGACACTTGTGCAGGCTCAAACTTGTTGAGAGCTGCGCAAAGCTCCAAAGCTTGATGCGCTCTAAATGACGGCGGGCAGATCCAGTCTTCACGAACCACGTCATCAAAGCCAATAAAGCCAAAAGGGTCGCTATTTTTTCGAGCGGATACTGCAATTGTGCTTGCGATTTCGCTGGTTAGCGCAACTTTGCTTTGCTTAGCACCAAAATTCATGGAGCCAGACAAGTCTGCAATGGCAAAAACCGGGCTTGCACTTTTTTGATTAAACATCCTCACATGCACTTGTTCTAGCGGGTCGCGTATGGTCTGGCGAATGTCAATGCGGCGCGGATCAGGATATGAAAGAAGCGAAGTATGCCCACGAAACTCCATGCCCATCCCGCGCTGCGTACTTAAATGTCTTCCAGAATGACGCCCGCGTGAGCGCCAGCTTATGTGGTAGCTAAATTCTTTAATTTCATTTTGCATGAGAGTCTTGACTGAACAAGTTAAGGCGCAGCAACTGCATTCACAATGCCTGAAAGTAATTCGCGCGCAATTTCTGTGCGACGCATTTCATAGACAGGACTAAATGCTAAACGATGAGCCACAGTCGAATGAAACACAGCATGTATATCTTCTGGCAACACTGAACTACGATTGTTTAGCCAAGCATTCACCCGTGCTGCAGCCAGCATCATGCTCATACCACGAGGGCTTGAACCAGATAAGACTAAGCGGTTCATGTCTACACCGTTTACTTTTACGCCAAAAGCACTTGGTGTTTTAGTCGCACGCCACAAATTGAGTGCATATTGACGAAGCGTAGGCGAAGCTTCGATCTTGTCCTGAAGCAATGCTGAGAATCCATTGAGTTGATCAAACTGCAATATATTAGCTTGAAGAGTGTTCACCAAGGTATCCACGTTGTGATATTTAGTATCAAACACTAGAGATTCCATAATGGCACTTTCATCAGGCACCACGATAGGGATTTCCATCATAAAACGGTCACGGGCTGCTGCTGGAATTTCAAATGTCTCTTCTTTCTCTAATTGATTGCGGTCTGCGAACACCTGCATGTTTGGGAATTGATATTCCTTGTTAAATGCAGACAATGTTCGCTCAGCCATGACACGAAGCAATAGTGAGTGAACTTGGGGACGTGCACGGTTAATTTCATTGAAAAAGAATACCGAAAGACTTTCTCCAGACATCAGCAACGGGCCAGGACTTACATGTGGTTTGCCATCCTCACCAAGATAAGTGTGATAGACCAAGTCATTCGGCATTAAGTCAATCGTGCCTTCAACACGTTGATAACCACCGCCAATACAGCGAGTAAATGCACGCAGTAAAGTCGTTTTACCAACTCCGACATCGCCCTCAAGCAATACGTGACCGCGCGAGAAAATCGCTGTCGTAATCAAGCGAATAGGTGTTTGCTGACCTACCACAACTTTATTGATTTCTGTTTCTAGTGATTGCGCGTGTTGGCGCATGTCGGTTAGTTGGTTGTCGCTCATGGACTTGTCCAGTAAGAAAGTTAATGAAAGTTATTAAGTGCAATGAATTTTGTTACAAATAGTAACTGAGATTTACTATAGTGTAAACAGATCTGTATACCCCTAAATTTAGCTGATAAATGAGATTAGGGCTTTCACTTAAACGGTTTTCCGGCGAAAATAGAAGTAATTATAAAATATTAGGTTAATCAAATGCAAAAAAAGAATAGCTTTATCAATGAGGAGCTGTTGTCTTGCGGTCGTGGCGAAATGTTTGGTGCAGGCAATGCACAACTACCATTGCCACCTATGTTAATGTTTGATCGCATTGTTGCTATTAATGAAGATGGTGGGAGGTATGCGCAGGGACAAATCATTGCTGAGCTAGATATAAATCCAGATTTATGGTTTTTTGGTTG
>CAMCTR010000090.1 GCA_945878605.1 Candidatus Methylopumilus universalis
TGAGTTTATTTTGAGCACTATTGGGAATGCTCAAGTCATCTGTTCTTCTTGTGTAAACATCGGCATGAATAGCAAACGTGCCATTGCCTACGTCAATGACCGCTGCGCCGCTTCGCTCATTGTTTGCACTACCAAATCTTGTTTCCCCACGCCCCATGACGCCATTTAATGGTTCTTTGGGAATACGGTGATCAATGACATTGACCACGCCGCCCACAGCGCCTGCGCCATAAAGCACTGTGGCTGGACCGCGAATGACTTCAATCTGCTCTGCTATTAAAGGATCTACCGCAACTGCATGGTCAGGGCTAAGTGCTGAGGCGTCTAGTGCACCCACCCCGTTTTGCATAATTCTGATGCGGTCGCCATCCATGCCTCTAATGACGGGGCGTGAGGCATTAGGTCCAAAATAAGTAGAGCTGACTCCAGGCGTGCCGTTTAATGTCTCACCAATAGTTGATTCGCGTGTTAACGATAGCTCACGTCCGTTTAATACTGAAACGGGAACTACCAGCTCGTCAGAGCCTGCGCCTAGAGGATTTCCAGTAATAGGGATTGATGGCGCTTGAATTAAAGCTTTTTCGGCGGCTTGTGCGGCCTGCATTAATGACGCATGTGCGGCCAAAATGCCCACAAGCCCAATAAATATCTTTTTGGTTTTCATACTTACACCTTAAAAAATAAAAGCATTTCTTTCAAAGTTTGAAAGAAAATAGAACGCAAATTTGCGTTAAGCCAATTTAATTAAGCGTGTAAAGGAGGGGCGCGTGCAGAGTAAACAGCATAGGTGCTGCTTAACGGTTGTAGCGAGGACTGGCTTCTGAAGTCAAAGTTAACAACAGATAGCGCAAAGGAAATATTCTTGGATGCAATGCTATGGCCGAGATCACTAAAGCTCAAACATTTTTCGCAGAAATTTGTATGTGTCGTTTTATCTTGTTTTTGCGAGCTTTGTTGCATATCTGAAATATGCGAAATTTCATGCGTCACCGCGACTTGCTGTGTTAAAGCAAACAGCATAGCAAAAGTAAAATAAATGAAATATCGGCGCAACATGGGCGTGATTGTATCAGATTAAACTATTTTCAATAGCATCAAGCTCTTGACTAAGGTCAGCATGTTCTTCAAAACATGCATTGCAGCGTGCATACCAATATTGGCTATTACTTTCGTCGCCTTCAATTTTGTGAAGTAAGGCATGTATCCAGCAGGCTGTTGCATCGTTGTATTCTTGGACGATGCGATGTGACGCATCCCAATCGCCAGCTTTTGCTAGTTTAACGGCTTTGATTAATTGATTTTTTAACGCAATATCCATATTGCTCAACATCTCGATGTTAAAAAAGCCCAGCGTGCAAAGGCATACTGGGCTTGATTTTAAGAGCCTAATTAAGCGCTGAAATTTGCAGAAGCAAAGTCCCAATTTGCCAATGACGCTAAGAACACTTCAACAAATTTTGCGCGCGCATTACGGTAGTCGATGTAATAAGCGTGTTCCCACACATCGATTGTTAAAAGTGCAGTATCGCCAGTTGTAAGAGGTGTGCCAGCAGCGCCCATGTTGACGATATCGACTGAGCCATCGGCTTTCTTCACTAACCATGTCCAACCAGAGCCGAAGTTGCCCACTGCAGAAGCTTGGAATGCTTTTTTGAATTCATCAAATGAACCCCATTTTGCATTGATCGCATTAGCCAAAGCGCCTGTTGGTGCAGAGCCGCCATTAGGCTTCATGCTGCTCCAGAAAAATGTGTGGTTCCAGATTTGTGCTGAATTGTTATAGATGCCAGCTGAAGATTTTTTGATGATTTCTTCAAGGCTGCTGTTTTCAAACTCTGAACCCTTGATAAGGTTGTTAAGGTTCGTTACATAAGTTTGGTGATGTTTGCCGTAATGAAAGTCTAGTGTTTCTTCAGAAATGTGTGGTGCTAAAGCATTTTTAGCATAAGGCAATGCTGGTAATTGGTGTTCCATAGAAATCCCTTAAAGTAATGACAGAAAATTTTTGAAGTTTGATTTTGACACATTAGTGATGGATAAAAAACAATGCTCTCTTTGTGGATAAAATGATTAAGACTTTTTAGCCCTGGGATGGGCTTGGTCGTAGACTTTTGAAAGATGCTGAAAGTCAAGGTGGGTGTAGACTTGGGTTGTGCTGATGTTGGCGTGGCCAAGCATTTCTTGTACTGCTCGCAAATCGCCACTCGATTGAAGTAGGTGCGTGGCAAAACTGTGCCGTAACATGTGCGGATGTAAGTCACTATTGATGCCTTGCTTAATCGCCCATTCTTTTAGGCGGTATTGAATAGCGCGGGGCGTAATGCGGTTACCTTGTTTGGTGATGAAAAGGGCATTTTGGTCTGGTTTGGCAATCGTAGTGCGTGCACTAAGCCAAGTTTGAATCGCAGTGATCGCATGACTGCCAACAGGGACGATGCGCGTCTTATTGCCTTTGCCTGTGACAGATATCGTGCCGTTGGCAAGATCCAAGGTATTGAAATCAAGCCCAACAAGCTCCGCTAAACGTAAGCCTGAAGAATAAAAAAGCTCAAGGATTGCATGGTCGCGTAAGCTCAATAAGTCGTCTTCTCTAATATCCACCAATTGCACCGCTTGGTCTGCCGAAAGAGCTTGTGGCAAGCTCTTCGCGGATTTTGGTGCGCGCATACCAATACAAGGATTGCTACTAAACCCATGCTGTTTAACAAGGTAGTCAAAAAAGCCGCGCCATGATGAAAGCATTCGTGCAATGCTTTTGCCGCCCAACCCTCGGCCGTGAAGTTTGGCGATGAGCTGGCGAATATGGGCAGGCTTTAAGGTATCTAAAGGGCTTTTGCTTTCATTGCTTGCATCGAGCAGAAGCTTAATGTCTCGCGCATAGTTACTTTTCGTGAGCTTGCTAAGTCCGCGCTCGAAAGTAATATGATTAAGGTAGCTTTCTAAATAATTCAAGATGGTTTCGTTCTTGAACTGGCTTGTTCCATCTAAACGAGATGCTGACTGAGTGCAGCACTGACAAGCTCACCGATGCGTTTCACAAACACGGTTCCCATTTCTGGGTAGAAGCGCTTTTCGTCGTCTGATGCCATCACAATTAAGCCAATTGGTGTGCCAATTTCTAATGCGGTAATCGCACAGGATTTAGCATCATCGTTAGTTTTGATGCTTGCTAGATTTTCATTGGGAAGCTTGCCGCAATAAGGCTCAAGAAGCGCTTCAGTCCAGCTTTTTGAAATGTCATCCACTTCGTCAAATATAGGATGGCTGGCATCCTCGCTATTTTTTGGCTCTGCCCAAAGCATTATTTTTGAGCTTGAAATACTAAAATCATTTCGCAGACTGTTTTTTAAGGCATCCGCAATTTCAGCCAAATTGCTTGCGTTTAATAAGGACAAGGTTAAGTTGTGTACTTTGTTGCTTTTTTCATCATTTTCAATGCCAAACTGCAGAAGTTCGCTATATTTTCTCTCAATTTGATAGATTTTTTCGCGTTGAGCGGCTTGTTGGCGCTCGGCTAAGGATACCGTGCCGCTCCCATGTGGGTTAGGGAGATGCATGGTTGCAAGCAAGCCAGTATGGCCTGAAAAGAATTGTGGGTTTTTTTCTAAATATTCCGCAACTTCGGCTTCATTGACGATGTTGTTCGCTTTGTTTTCCATAAGTGTTTATATCCAAATATCTTTAAATTAAATTTCGATGTTACCTTCAAAGACCGATACTGCTGGCCCAGTCATCATTACGGAAGAGTTTTCGCCATCCCAAATGATGTTGAGCTCACCGCCGCGCATTACAACTTTTACAGGCGACTGTAGCTTGCCCAAACGTATCCCCGCAACGGTAGCAGCACAAGCGCCTGTGCCACAGGCCAATGTCTCGCCAGCGCCACGTTCAAAAACGCGCAATTTTATTTGATGGGGATTGATGATCTGCATAAAACCAGCGTTTACACGCTGAGGAAACTGAGTGTGGTTTTCTATTAAAGGGCCTTGGGTTTGCAAAGGCGCATTCTCAATATTCTCTACGATTTGCACCGCATGCGGGTTGCCCATGGATACTGTTGAGATTTCAACTTGAATATTATTGATGTTGAGGAAATAAGTAAGCGCCGATTGGTCTGCAATAAATGGGATTTGTGCCGGCTCAAATCGAGGCGCGCCCATGTTGACCGTAACCAGTCCATTATCTTCGAGCTTCGGGTAAATAAGTCCATTAGCCGTTTCAACACAAATTTGAGTTTTATCTGTGAGATTTTTTTCGTGGACAAATTTTACGAAGCAGCGAGCTCCATTACCACATTGCTCCACTTCACAACCGTCAGCATTGAAAATGCGATAACGAAAATCAGCATGAGTATTGATTGGTTTTTCGACGAGCAATACCTGGTCACAACCTACCCCAAAATGCCGGTCTGCAAGATGCCGTATTTGTTCTGCATTAAGTTCAATTGACTGGCTAAAGCCGTCAATTAGAACAAAATCGTTGCCAATGCCCTGCATTTTGGTAAATTTTATGTGCATATTTAATCTGTAAATTTGCTTGAATAATTACCCATATTGTATGGGATTGTGGCGGCCTAAGGTAGTCGTCATTTTGCGAAAGAGATTTATTTTGTTATCCTAGCCACCTTTGCATAAACGATTGATAACTCATTATGTCCGAATACCTCTTTACCTCAGAATCTGTTTCTGAAGGCCACCCTGATAAACTTGCCGATCAAGTTTCAGACAGCATTTTAGATGCGATTCTAGCGCAAGACCCAACAGCGCGGGTTGCAGCTGAGACCTTGGCTAATACAGGCTTGATTGTGTTAGCAGGCGAGATCACCACAACAGCGAACGTCGATTACATCAAAGTCGCTCGCGAGACAATTAAACGTATTGGCTATGACAACACAGAGTACGGTATCGACTATAAAGGTTGCGCTGTATTAGTTGCTTATGACAAACAATCACCAGATATTGCGCAGGGTGTCGATAAAGCTGAAGATGACCCGTTAGATCAAGGCGCTGGTGATCAAGGCTTAATGTTTGGTTACGCTTGTGACGAGACTCCACAACTGATGCCGCTTCCTATCTGGTTATCTCACCGTATCATGGAGCGTCAGTCACAACTTCGTAAAGATGGCCGTTTGCCATGGTTACGCCCTGATGCTAAATCACAAGTGACGATCAAATACGAGAACGGTCAACCAAGTGCCATTGATACTGTGGTGGTTTCAACACAGCACGCACCTGAGATGGAATTAAAAGACATCCGTGAAGCCGTCGTTGAAGAGATCATCAAACCAACCTTGCCTAAAGAGCTCATCAAGGGCGATATCAAATTCCTTGTTAACCCAACAGGACGTTTTGTGATTGGTGGTCCACAAGGAGATTGCGGCTTAACTGGCCGTAAGATTATTGTCGACACATACGGCGGCGCAGCCCCTCACGGCGGCGGCGCATTTTCAGGTAAAGATCCATCTAAAGTAGACCGTTCAGCCGCCTATGCTGGTCGTTATGTGGCGAAGAACATCGTTGCTGCAGGACTTGCTTCACGTTGTTTAGTCCAGATCTCTTACGCGATTGGTGTGGCACAACCGACATCCATCATGGTGGAGACCTATGGTTCGGGTAAGGTATCAAACGAAGTCCTCACTGCCTTGGTACGTGAACATTTTGACTTGCGTCCTAAAGGCATTGTGAAGATGTTGGATCTTCTACGTCCTATCTACACTAAGACAGCTGCTTACGGGCACTTTGGTCGTGATGAACCAGAGTTCACTTGGGAAGCGATTGATAAAGTGGCAGCGCTTAAAGCTTCGATTTAATTTGTGCGTTTAAAAAAAATTAAGAACCTCAATCATGAACTGATTGGGGTTCTTTTATGTCTACGGTACGGTAGTTCATCAGCATTAACTT
>CAMCTR010000091.1 GCA_945878605.1 Candidatus Methylopumilus universalis
TAAAGTTGAAGTAAAGAATATAATTTCAACCTTATGATAGTTAGTGAAAATTATCCTTGGCAGTCATCCATCTGGCAGCGCTTAATGTTAGACAAAAAGCGCTTGCCTCATGCTTTATTGTTGCGTGGTCAAAGTGGCATAGGCAAGCAAGCCTTTGCCATTTCACTTTCGCAAGCTATGCTATGCGAAAAAGTAAATTCAGCGCATCAAGCCTGTGGTGCATGCCCTAGTTGCGGATGGTTTGAACAAGACAATCATCCTGACTTCCGTCTGATTTCGCCTGAACAAGATGTAAGCAAAGATGATGAAGTCGGCACAAAAAGCACTAAAAAAAGAACGCAGATTGTTATTGAGCAAATAAGAGGCTTAAGTGACTTTTTAAGCCTTTCAAGTCACAAGAGCGATGGCGTGCGTATTGTGCTAATTCACCCAGCAGAAGGTCTCAACACAGCTGCGGCAAATGCATTATTGAAAATGCTTGAGGAGCCGCCGCCAAACGTCATCTTTATTTTGGTTGCCCATCACGCACACAAAATACTGCCGACCATTATGAGTCGCTGCCAAAAGATAGATATGCCTGTGCCATCGACAGACGATGCGCATGCCTGGATGAGGCAAGAGGGTATACAGTCAGCGGAAGTGTTGCTGAGTTACGCTGGCGGTTCGCCGTTAATGGCAATAGATGAAATAGAGGAGGGCGTGCTGACCTCTATTCAAATCTGCAAACTATTATCCTTTGGCGCTAAATCAGACGTATTTCAACTATCCACAGCTTGTTTGGCATTAGGCATGGAGAATGCCGTAAGCGCATTACAGAAATGGTCATACGATCTACTTCTTTGCCATTTCACGCAAGAAGTGAGATATCATCCAAGCCAAGAGGGCGTAGTTAAAAAGCTAGCTCAGCAAATACACTTATCTCAACTTTTGGACTTTCAAAAAATGCTTGGCGATGCGAAAAAAAGTGCAAACCACCCATTGAATAATGAATTGCAATTAGAGCGCCTGTTTTTACATTACACACAAATATTTAAGTGAGTGATTTTATGACCACACAAACAGTCAATCAGACAGCAAAAACAAGCCAAGCTAACAAGCCTGGTGTTTTATCGCTTGCGATTAAAGAGAAATCAATGTTGTACTCAGCCTATATGCCATTTGTAAAAAAAATGGTGGCTTATTTATTCCAACAAATCGAACCTACAGCATG
The DNA here is from genome assembly GCA_945878605.1 of Candidatus Methylopumilus universalis. GTDB lineage: Bacteria > Pseudomonadota > Gammaproteobacteria > Burkholderiales > Methylophilaceae > Methylopumilus_A > Methylopumilus_A universalis_B. Next base: position 1,211 of record CAMCTR010000091.1, read on the forward strand.
GGTGAGGAGGTCTTTATGTTGCTGAATTTGCCAGAAGATGACTCTAAAATAAGCGTTGCTGGAAAAGTGGTTTGGATTAATAAAGTGGCGCTTGTAGGAAGACCTCAAGGCATCGGCGTAAAGTTTAATAACGACGCAAGCGGTTTGGGGTCGAAAAACAAAATTGAAGCCTTACTAGGCATTTCAATCAAGTCTAGCCGACCAACACATACCATTTAATCATTATGTTAGTAGATTCGCATTGCCACTTAAACTTTCCTGAGCTAGCAGCAAATATTGATGCAGTTCGCAGCGCCATGACTGAAAATGGAGTAGGTCACGCACTCTGTATTTCCGTCACTTTAAAAGATTTCCCGCAGGTCCTAGCCCTCGCTGACAAATACGCTAATTTCTTTGCTTCAGTTGGGGTGCACCCTGACTATGAAAGTGAACCGCCTTTTACCAGCGAAACCTTAGTTGACCTTGCGCAGCACCCGAAAGTCATCGCAATAGGTGAAACGGGGCTTGATTACTTTAGGCTCACTGGCGATCTAGAATGGCAAAGAGAACGCTTCCGCGCGCATATCCGCGCTGCAATTAAAACTCAGCTTCCTTTAGTTATCCATACCCGCTCATCAGCAGAAGATACTCTGCGCATCATGCAAGAAGAAAATGCGCGAGAAATAGGCGGTGTTATGCATTGCTTTACCGAAACACTTGATGTGGCGATGCGCGCTATTGAAATGGGTTTTTATATTTCATTCTCTGGCATTGTTACCTTTAAAAACGCGACAGCATTGAAAGAAGTTGCACAGCAGGTGCCATTGGATCGCATACTAGTAGAAACGGACTCACCGTATCTTGCGCCCATACCATTTAGAGGCAAAACTAACCAGCCTGCCTTTGTTAAACATGTGGCGGAAGAGGTGGCTAGACTAAGAAATATCTCTCTTCAAGAGCTTACAGAGGCTAGCACACAGAACTTCTTCACCTTGTTTAAACGGGCTGCGCCATGCAACTAACTATGTTAGGCGTGGGATCTAGCGCAGGAACCCCGGTAGTAGCTTGTCAATGTGCTACCTGCTTATCAGACAATCCAAAAAACAAACGTCTTCGTTGCTCCGCAGCCATTACCACAGATAATGGCGAAGTAATTCTAATTGATACAGGGCCTGATTTACGAGCCCAAGCACTTAGCGCAGGTCTTCATAGAGTTGATGCTGTACTTTACACGCATACCCATGCCGATCATTTACATGGTATCGATGATTTGCGTGCATTTTGCCAAATACAGAAAAAACAGATTCCTTTGCACGGTAAGCCGGATGCGATGCAACACATTCAGCAAAAGTTTGGTTATGCAATTCGTGAGGCAGGGGACTTTTGGGAGATGCCAGTATTGAGCCTTAACCCCATATCTTCTGCTTTTGAAGTCTTAGGTGTGAAAGTAACTCCGATCCATGTTAAACACGGCCATAGCGATATATTAGGCTATCGAATTGGAAATATGGCCTATTTAACTGACGTGTCAAACATTCCAGATGATTCACTCATTCTGTTAGATGGACTAGATGTTTTAATGCTCGACTGCTTAAGATATAAGCCACATCCTACTCACATCAATGTGGAACAAAGTCTCGCTTATGCTGGTCTTATTAATGCAAGAAGTACCTACTTGATTCATATGACCCATGAATTAGAGTATGAAAAGCTAAGCGCAGAGCTTCCTAAAAATATACATGTTGCATATGATGGATTAAAATTAATTTTTTAGCCCTTATTTGTAATAATATCGACTTAGTTTTAGTGACATCAACGATAGGAATAGACATGAGAATGACCAAAAAATCTGTACTTACTTTTTTATTGTTAGCTTTTGTTAGCTTTAATTCGTATGCAGCAAAAACAACTTTTAGCGAAGAAGAGTTCTTGCAAAAATTTAGTGGGAAATCAAATAGGATTATTTTGGAAAAGCTTGGCAATCCAGATAAAAAAGAACAGTCAGTAAAACCAACTAATGCCAATGCAATGATCGCTGGCAAAGGTAAGGAATCATCAAAACCCGTGAATGTGGAAATGTGGTATTACAGCGGTCGCGTTAATTACGCACCAAATAAATCTTACAAGTTCACAGAACTCACTTTTGTAAATGGTCGTTGTATGAATATTGCGTTCTTTAACAAAAAATAGAAGAGTGCACATAATGGGCTGGTGATTATCACCGGCCTTTTTTACATCTTGATAACTTCGCGTAATGTATATTATGTTAAATAAAATATGCATGTTTTATATCTTTAATCAAAATACCTAAACAACCCTCTTACCTTCTAATAACACTTAGTTTGAAATGGGTGCGATATTTGTATACAAAACGAAGCGCAATGAGTGAAAAAAATATCGAGGCGTATACCAAAGGCTCAGTATGGTCTTTTTTAACAAGCCAGAGAAAATGCAAAACGGCCAATAGGCCAATCAGATAAATTAATTTGTGTAGAAGCTTCCAGCAACCACCTAATCTTTTCATCATGGCTTTTGTAGACGTGATTGCTAAAGGAATTGAGAGTAAAAACGCCGTGAACCCAACTAATACAAAGGGATGTTTGGTAATGTCTTTGGATATCTCGGATAAATCGAACCAATGGTCTAGCCAAACATAACTAATAATGTGCAGATTTGCATAAAAGAACATATATAAACCCAACATACGCCTATATTGGATAAAGCTGTTTATTCCTGACCACTGACGAAATGGCGTCATGCTAAGCGTGAGCATTAAAAACACTAACGCCCATGTGCCCGTTGAGCGTTCTATAAATTCAATAGGGTTCGCGCCAAGTGCATCATTAAACCCCAAAAAAATTAGCCTACAAAGCGGAATGAGTGATAATAAAAATATTATTATTTTAAATTTAATTATCAGTGATTTAGTGAATTTATCCGACATGATACTTTAGAAATTTTTAATCAAATCCATGCCCGAATACAACTGTCCAACTTGCTCAGCATAGCCATTAAACATCTGCGTTTTAATGCGCGGCGTAAATAATCCACCACCAATACGACGCTCTGAAGATTGCGTCCAGCGCGGGTGATCAACCGTAGGATTTACATTGGCATAAAACCCATACTCATTTGGCCCAGCCTTCATCCACGCAGTTTTTGGCATGTTTTCGGTAAAGCGTATCTTTACGATTGCTTTAGCGCCCTTAAACCCGTATTTCCAAGGCACAACAAGGCGCATTGGTGCTCCATTCTGATTTGGCAACATCTCACCATATAATCCAACCGCTAGTAGCGTCAGCGGATTCATGGCCTCATCCATGCGCAAACCTTCAACATAGGGCCAATCAAGCACACGCATGCGCTGTCCTGGCATCATTAAATCGTCAGAAAGCGATGTAAATTCAACGTATTTTGCATTAGCCGTTGGCTCCGCCCATTGAATAAGTTTAGCGAGCGAAAATCCAACCCAAGGAATCACCATAGACCAGCCCTCTACACAGCGCATTCTGTAGATACGCTCTTCCAACGGGGCCAGCTTAAAGATGTCCTCTATGCTGATTTGTTTGTTCTTTTTAACCGCTCCTTCGATAGAAACGGTCCATGGAGCTGGCTTAAATAGACGAGACTCAATGGAAGGATCTGTTTTGCTTGTACCAAACTCGTAATAGTTGTTGTAACTGGTGACATCTTCATATGGCGTCAACTTTTCATCAGTGCTGTATTTAGATTTTGCGTAAGCATTGATTTTTTGTCTGCCTGATGCGGCATTTGCACTACCGTTGATGAACCCTGTGAAAATACCACTTGCAGTGAGCAATGAAGCCCCTGCTGCTTTGATCAACGTTCGGCGATTTTCAAAAGTTTCTTTTGAGGTGATTTCCGAAGGAATAATATCTGATTGTTTATGTATCAACATGGAACTGCCCTTTACTATTGCTTAACGCTTAGTCGCTATAACTCCAAAAAATTACATAAATTTAGATGTTTATTTGAAGCATTATTTAGCGAGCTGGCTTAAAGCTGCTGAAATACCTTTCGCTAAATATGCATCCCCTACTTCTTTATTTAGCTTCTGAGCGGCTTCCAGTAGCTTTTGCGCTTCATTATTTTGATGATTCGCAAGTTTTACTTTAGCCAAATACAAATCACTCTTAACTTCCCAATAAGCGCCGCCATTATCAACTGCAAGCTTGAGTATCTTATTGATAGACCTTTCAGCTTGCTCAAACTCACCAGCATCCATATAGATGCGCCCTAGTTCCAGCCCCGCATTCGCTTGTGCATCCAAGTCCCCGTATTTCGTATAAGCAAGCGTTGCTTTGAGTTGATACTCAATCGCTAGATTGTGCTTTTGTTTTTGATTGTAGATATCCGCAATATGCTCAAAAGCCTCAGCACGCTCATTATCATTTAGCGCCAGCTTCAACCCTTCTTGATAGCTAGTAATAGCCTCATCGAATTGTTTGTTGAGTGCTTGAACTTCTGCTACCAAGCCATAAGTAATGCGTTCAAAACTTTTGTTCTTTTGCGTCTTTGCGATATCCATACCTTGTTGATAGCTAGCAATGGCCTGTTTAAACTGCTGGGTACCTTTGTAGGCATTGCCAAGCATAGCAAGAGAC
>CAMCTR010000092.1 GCA_945878605.1 Candidatus Methylopumilus universalis
GGGTGCCATTCGGCAGAGAGTACTGCATCTCATAAGTGCCATTCGGCATGACATTGCGCACCAGTCCTTCAAGCTGGACTTCGCCAAACGCACCACGCGAGCGCTTATCACCTAAGAGTGCCTGCAAGCTAACAACATTCGTCGTTAAGCCATCAATTTTTTCTTGTGCCTTATCAATGGTCGCTAGACGCTCCATCACACGCACGAAAGTATCATTAGTTTTCTTAAAGCCCTCATCTAGGCGCTCGGTCACTTTACCGCTGATTTCTTCTAGACGCTTATCAACTACCTTGCTCAAGCCTTCAATGCTTCCGGTCAGCTGCAAAGTAGCATTGCGCATCGTGGCCTGAATCAGCGCTTGCTCAGCCTTGCCCTGTTCAGCTAATGTGGTGTGGAGTTTTTCAATGACGTTTTCACGGGTTTGGGCAAGGCTTGCCGTTTGCGCCACTTGCAAAGCCTGCATGGCTTCACGGGTTTGCGCTAACTCTTGCGCAACAGCCACACGAAGTCGCTCACTAGACTCTTGAGATGAGGTATTTAGCCTATCCCCTAATTTATTCAGGCCATCATTTAAATCCAGCAGCATCGCCCTATGCTTTTCTTCGAGCTGAGCGAGCAAAGCACTTTCTGCCTGAGGTTTGTTTGAAGATTGTCGCAACAACACAACTAACAATAGCAGTGCAAGAGAAGAAATGATAAGTGTTAAGGTTTCTAGCATTGTGCAATTATACCCCAAGCAATCTTGTCTCACTTGATGCATCAATACACGCTGAAATATTGTAAAATCTCAACTATAAGACACACTATTAATAAAACATTTAGAGGATAATTTCGTGAATATACAAAGCCACATCGTTGATTTACCCACCCCAACAGGCGTTATGCGTACTTATGTGCACCGCCCCGCCGGTGAAGGTGCTTACCCAGCGATTTTATTTTATTCAGAAATTTTCCAACAAACCGGCCCAATCGAACGTGCGGCAAGATTCATGGCTGGTCACGGCTACGCAGTGCTTATCCCTGAAGTATTCCACGAACTTAACCCGATTGGCACAGTACTTGGCTATGACGATGCAGGCCGCGACAAAGGCAATGCAGACAAAGCCGCAAAAGACGTACAAGGCTACGACACAGACAACCAAGCGATGATTGAATTTGTGAAAAAGCAAGCTTGGTGCACAGGTGATATTGGGGCGATGGGTTTTTGTATTGGCGGCCACTTAGCGTTCCGTGCGGCATTGCAACCAGAAGTAAAATCCACCGCATGCTTCTATGCGACCGACTTACACACGCAAGTGATTCCAAACAAGCCAGGTCAACACAGCATGGAAAACTTGGATAAAATTAAAGGTGAGTTGCTCATGATTTGGGGCAAACAAGACCCGCACATCCCAGCAGCTGGTCGCGCAAAAGTTTACAGCGAACTTAGCGCAACAGACCTTAAATTTACGTGGCACGAATTTAACGGGCAACACGCTTTTATGCGGGATGAGGGTGAACGCTTTGACGCGCAATTAGCTTCCATGGGTTACCAATTAGTCTTGCAAATGTTCGGCAGAACGCTGCGTTAATTAAGTAAATTAGCAAGCAACAATATAAGGCGCCGAGGCGCCTTATATTATTGGACTCTTTTTTGATTATAAAGCTAACAAAGCTAAGTCTGCTTTTAAGTCTTCCACATGCTCTAAGCCTACCGCGATCCGCACTAAACCATCCGTAATACCAGCTGCAGCTCTAGCCTCTGCCGTCACACGGCTGTGCGTAGTCGTCGCAGGATGGGTAATGGTGCTTTTTGCATCGCCCAAGTTAGCAGTAATTGAAATGAGTTTGGTTGCATCAATCAAAGCCCAAGCAGCATCTTGTGCGGTCTGACCTGCTTTTGGCTTCACTTCAAAGCTCACAATACCGCCTCCACTAGTTTGTTGCTTCATCGCTAGCGTATGTTGTGGATGAGATTTAAGCCCCGGGTAAAAAACACTGGCCACTTGAGGTTGTGCTTCTAGCCATGTTGCTAAAGCCAGCGCATTTTTTGCGTGCGCTTCCATGCGAACAAATAAGGTCTCAAGTCCTTTTAAGAATACCCAAGCATTGAATGCACTCATGGTGACGCCCGCTGTCCGCAAAAAGCCATACACTGGCTCCATGTGCACTTTTGAACCCAGCACAGCTCCACCCAAGCACCTGCCCTGCCCGTCAATAAATTTAGTGGCTGAGTGAATAATAATATCCGCGCCCAATTGCAATGGTAATTGAATTGCCGGCGTACAAAAGCAATTATCAACAACCAACAAGGCATTTGCATCATGCGCAATCTTCGCCAAAGCTGAAATATCGCACACCTCAGTCAATGGATTTGATGGTGTTTCTACGAAGAATAATTTAGTTTTAGACGACGTCGCACCTTGCCATTCTTTAAGGTCGGTGAGCGATACAAAAGTTACTTCTAAGCCCCAACGCTTAAGAATATTGCTAAAAAGCTGCACACTGGTACCAAAGATACTGCGTGAAGCGACAATATGGTCGCCAGCGCTGCACAAGCCCATCACGCAAGCCAAAATAGCTGACATACCACTGGATGTGGCTACGCACTGCTCAGCGCCTTCCAAAGCGGCGAGCTTGTCTTGAAACATGCTGACAGTTGGATTAGTAAAGCGCGAGTAAATATTACCCGGCTCCGTGCCCCCAAAACGCGCGGCAGCTTGGGCTGCGCTTTTAAAGCGAAAGCTTGAATTTAAAAACAAGGCTTCTGAGTTTTCGCCGAATTCTGTCATTTGATTGCCCGCACGCACGCCAAGCGTTTCAGGATGCCACGCGCGCTCATCAAAACCATTCAAATCTATATTTGTTGCCATTTGATTACCTCTAGTTGTCTCACTTGAGACATAAAAAAACCCGTTTTGCGATTAGGCTAAAACGGGCTTGCTGATACTAGCACTCGCTTTAGCTGAATTTATTTAGCGCCCGCAAGCTGAGCTATGCTTTTAAGCAACTCAAATCAGCGCATTTGCATACTATCCTTCAAGCTTAACATCGTCAAGCAAGCGGGATTAATCATCGGCTAAATAGCCTCTTCCTCGCTCTCTTTGGTGTTGACCAGGTTTAAGTCCATTTGCGTGATTGAATTGACTGGCTTTTTAACCTTTTCACCATCACCACGTGCATTCTCAATCGCCGTCAAATAGGCCTCGTTAATATCGCCAGTCACATATTTACCATCAAAACATGAACAGTCAAACACTTTGATTTTTGGATTACTTAATTGCACTGCAGACACTAAAGCATCAAGATCCTGATAAATCAGGGCATCTGCGCCAATTTCTTTACAGATTTGCGCATCAGTACGGTCCGTTGCTAACAATTCGTTACGTGTTGGCATATCAATACCATACACATTTGGAAATCTGACAGGCGGTGCTGCTGAAGCAAAATAAACTTTGTTAGCCCCTGCATCACGTGCCATTTGCACGATTTGTTGCGAGGTTGTTCCGCGCACGATTGAGTCATCAACGAGCAATACGTTTTTACCCTTAAACTCCATACCGATTGGATTAAGTTTTTGGTGTACCGATTTTTTACGTAAGGCTTGGCCAGGCATAATAAAAGTTCGGCCAATGTAGCGATTCTTAATAAAGCCTTCTCGGTAGGTCAGATTTAGTGCGTTCGCTAATTGCAAGGCGCTTGGACGACTCGTATCGGGGATAGGAATCACCACATCAATTTTTAAATCTTTCCATTCACGTTTAATTTTTTCTGCAAGGCTCTCGCCCATGTGTAAACGTGTTTGATATACAGATACACCATCAATCAATGAGTCAGGGCGTGCTAAATACACATATTCAAAAATACAAGGGGTGAGCGCTGCATTTTCAGCACATTGACGTGAAAAGAAGTTGCCGTCCATGTCAATAAATACAGCCTCACCTGGCTCAACATCACGGACTAATTTAAAGCCAAGCACATCAAGCGCAACGCTTTCAGAGGCCACAATATATTCAATACCTTTTTCAGTTTCTAACTTTCCTATGACAAGTGGACGAATGCCATTAGGATCACGAAAGGCAAGCAAGCCAAAATTAGCCACCATCGCAACAACTGCATAAGCGCCTTTAACTCGCTTGTGTACCCCAGCAACAGCATCAAAAATCATGTCTGAGTTAAGGACTGCGCTATGCGCGGTTTGCTCAATTTCGTGCGCTAATACATTCAACAACACTTCAGAGTCTGAATTGGTATTAATGTGACGTAAATCCTGACGGAACATTTCTTGTTTTAATTGTGGTGAGTTGGTCAAATTGCCGTTATGTCCAAGCACAATCCCGAATGGAGAGTTAACATAAAAAGGCTGCGCTTCAGCGGATGATGATGAGCCCGCAGTTGGATAACGCACATGAGCGATACCGGCATTACCTTGAAGACTGCGCATATGACGTGTTTGAAATACATCTTGTACAAGGCCGTTATTTTTGTGCATGTAAAAGGTATTGCGATCGCAGGTCACAATCCCTGCCGCATCTTGACCACGATGCTGTAACACCAACAAACCATCATAAAGCAACTGGTTCACAGGATTTTTACCGACAATACCGATAATTCCACACATGGTTTATTTTGCCTTTGTCACTAATATTTTGAGGGTATTACTAAAATCTTTACTCAGCGCTCATTCTACAATGCGCAGGGCTGATGTTAACGACTATATTAATTATTCGTACTTTACGCGGTCTGAAATGGCCTTTGGCATCCACGGCATCGCACTAAAAACCATTGCTTCTAATGGCGCGCTAAACATCGCATTGCGCCATGCACTCTCTTTAGGAAATTCAGTTAAACCGCCTAAAAATACCAGCACACCGACAATAACGAGGCCTCGGATAGTTCCAAATATTGCCCCCAAACCACGATCAATAAACGTGAGTCCTACTTTTTCGAAGATTTGCGATAGCGCAATCGCGAGCAAGCTACTGACTAGCAATGTCGCCAAAAATAAAATGATGAAAGCTGCAAGATATTGCAAGGTTTCAGTGGGAATCGCTTTAGGCAATAAGGGGGAAAGCTCTAGGGTATAAGTCTTGGCTACAAAAAAAGCTGCAATCCAACCGATCAATGCAAGCACCTCTCGCACCAAGCCACGCATAACACTAAAGAAAATAGATAAACCGATGATCGCAAGGACGACGTAATCAAAAATGGTCATTAATTACCTACCACGGCGTCAGACAATCCAAGCGCTTTTACTTTTACCAGCGCCGCTTCTGCATCACTTTTAGATGAGAACATGCCAACTCTTAAACGCGTTTTTGTACCTTTAGGTGTTTCAATTAACTCCGTAGTGGAATTCAAAGCGCTTTCATTTAATTTGGACTGCAATTGTTTAACCTTCTCTAGATTTGAGAATACGCCAATTTGCACATAAAAGTTACCCGTCGCTAAAGGCTTATCCACTTTAGTTGGCTCCTGCTCTTTGGGCGCTGACTTTGTTTCTTTCACCGGTGGAAGCTCTGCGGGCTTAGCAACAACCTGTGCAACTGGCGCAGATGGCTCAGATGGTTTAATCTCAGGCGTTTTACCTTCAGAAAGGGGTGGCATGGCTGATAATGGCACGTTCATTGCTGAGGTTTCTGCTGGATCTGGCTGAGCAGTGGCCGCCAAGTTACCTAAGGCCTCGTCAGTTTTTGTATCCAATTGACTAGCTTGACTAGGGATGGAGATCACCACTTCATCATTAGGCGATTGTGCAACTCTATCCTGAAGCAACATCGGCAGCAAAACAATCATCAGCAACACA
>CAMCTR010000093.1 GCA_945878605.1 Candidatus Methylopumilus universalis
GAAAGGATCCGCAACGCCTTGGTGATTGCTGCTGCACCTAATTTAACCGCGCAAAACATTGCGTTTAACGAAGTGGCGCGCCAAGCGATTATTACCGACCCTGAGTTCTATGATGGTGACTATTTCAATCATGGCGTTTTGCCGCGAAGAGGTCTTCGTATTGCTCGAATGCTAGGTCACATCACCTATTTAAGTGATGATGCGATGGGCGCGAAATTCGGCCGTAAATTGCGTGATGGCAATATAAAATACGGCTTCGATGTTGAATTTGAGATGGAATCTTACTTGCGCTACCAAGGCGATAAATTCGCTGGTGAGTTTGATGCCAATACTTATTTACGCATGACGCGCGCTTTGGATTACTTTGATCCAGCATTTGAACATGGTGGCGATTTGTCAGCAGCTTTAGCCAAGGTCACGGCTGACTTTTTGGTGGTTTCATTCACCAGCGATTGGCGTTTCTCGCCAGCGCGTTCACGTGAAATCGTCAAAGCCTTGCTCGACAATGAGCTTTCCGTGAGCTACGCAGAAGTAACCGCGGCCCATGGCCACGATGCTTTCTTAATGCCTGACGCGCATTATCACAATATCATGCGTGCTTACTTTGCAAAGATTGAGGTGTGATATGGGTAATCTAGAAAAAAATATCGCGCTCAATGCTGAAAACCGCGCTGACTTTGAATTAATTGCTAAATGGATTTCACCAAACGCCAAGGTGCTTGATTTAGGTTGTGGCGATGGCGCTTTGCTCACAAAGCTTCGCAAGACCCATGATGTGCGGGCTTATGGCGTTGAAAAAGACGATATTAATTGGCTAAAAGCCATGAATAATGGCATAGATGTGATTCAAATGGACTTGGAATCAGGCTTATCTGGCTTTGAAGCGCAGTCTTTTGATGTGGTGATTTTGTCGCAAACCTTGCAAGCTGTGCTCAACACGGAAGCGATTGTCAAAGAGATGCTACGCGTGGGTCGTGAAGTGATTGTTACCTTTCCAAACTTTGGCTATTGGCGCTATCGCTTCCAATTGGCATTGGCGGGCCATATGCCGGTTTCTGATACCTTGCCGTATCAGTGGTATGACACGCCTAACGTGCATTTATGTACGATTCAAGACTTTGATGAATTCTGCCGTAAGAGCGATATTGTGATTCAAGAGCGATTGGTGCTCAACGATAAAGAAGCGGTTCACTTTATGCCGAATATGATGGGTTCTTTGGCGATGTATCGCTTGCGTTCTAAATAAGTCTTAGTAACCCCACTACACCAAACCCTAACACCAGTAAGCCGCTAGCACGTCTCACCCAAATATTCTGTAACACGGTTTTGAGCCTAACAGCTGCCATTCCCATGGTAAGTAAAGTTGGTAGGGTGCCCAATCCAAAAACCAGCATCAATAAGCCGCCACTCACAGCATTTCCCGTTGCAACTGCTGCAATTAGCACGCTATAAACTAGGCCGCATGGCAACCATCCCCATAGGCTTCCTAATAGAAATGCCTGCTTAAAATTTTGTACAGGAATATAGCGTTTTGAATAAGGTTGTAGGGTTTTCCAGATCGCTTTCCCAGCGCTTTCAAGATGAGTCACGCCATGCCAAATGCCAGCCAAATAAAGCCCAAGGGCAATGAGTATTAAACTGCTGATGCCGTATAAAACATGTTGTATGGGTAGAACGTGCTGTAGAAAAAAACTAGATGCGCCGACTAAGCCAGCAATCGCACCAGCGAGGGTGTAGCTTAAAATTCGCCCTGCGTTATAAGCCAATAAAAAAGGGACTTTGGATTTACTTTGAGGTAAATGCATGCTGACAGCGCCAACAATGCCACCACACATACCGACGCAATGGCCGCCACCAAGCAGTCCCACCAAAAAAGCACTCATTGAACTAAATTCAAGCATGTAGTTATTGTGGCATGACTAAGTACTTTTCGGGTAATGTTGAGGCTATGAATAATAAACCATATTTTTTACAAGTCTTGCTTAATAAGCGCATGTTGATTTGCATTTTCACCGGCTTTAGCTCAGGCTTGCCACTTTACATTCTGATTAGCTTGCTGCCCGCTTGGCTAAAAAGCGAAGGCGTTTCGCTAAAAGAGATCGGCTTGTTTGCGCTCATTGGCCTGCCATTTACTTGGAAGTTTCTTTGGGCACCTTTGTTTGATCGTTTTACGCTACCGCTAGGCCGCCGCCGGGGATGGTTATTGCTCACGCAAATTGTTTTGCTTCTTACGTTGCCCGTGTTTGGATTTTTCCATCCACAATTGGATATCAGTACCATCGCATTTTTCTGTGTGTTGGTCGCATTTTTAAGCTCTAGCCAAGATGTAGTGCTCGATGCTTACAGACGTGAGTTGCTTCCAGATGTTGAGCTTGGTCTTGGCAACGCGGTGCACGTGAATGCTTACAAAATAGCGAGTTTGGTGCCAGGCTCTTTATCGTTAATATTGGCTGACCACATGGACTGGTCAAGCGTGTTTATGATTACGGCGTTGTTTATGTTGCCAGGCTTGGTGATGACTTTGCTTATCAGTGAACCCACACTTAAAAATGCCACGCCAAAAACCTTACGTGCCGCTGTGGTTGAGCCTTTTCAGGAATTTATTACCCGCAATGGATTAAAAAGCGCACTCACCGTTTTGCTATTTATTTTTTTATATAAATTGGGCGATAGCATGGCAACGGCTTTAGCCACACCGTTTTACCTTGAGATGGGCTTTAGTAAAACTGAAATCGGCCTAGTCGCAAAAAATGCAGGGCTTTGGCCTAGTGTGATTGGTGGCATGTTGGGCGGAATATGGATGATGCGTTTAGGCATTAACCGTGCCTTGTGGATTTTCGGTGCCGTGCAAATGATTGCCATTTTAGGTTTTGCTTGGCTGGCAACCGTTGGACATAGTTTACCTTGGTTGGCCTTGGTAATTAGCTTGGAAGCTTTAGGCGTTGGCCTTGGTACGGCGGCATTTGTGGCTTACATCGCCCAGACTACCAATCCACTTTATACCGCAACGCAATTTGCGTTGTTTACAAGCCTCGCTGCGGTGCCGCGCACTTTTGCCAATGCAGCAACAGGGTATTTAGTGGATTATTTTGGTTGGGTGCAGTTTTTTGTGCTGTGTTTTGTCTTAGCGATTCCCGGCATGTTGTTGCTGTTAAAAGTCGCGCCTTGGAAAGCCATGCCTAGCTCGAGGTTGAATGAGAATGTGTAAGCGCGCCTGTTCGGGTATAATTCTGTTTTTTCAAGTAGGAGCGTGATATGCCTATTTATGATTATCAATGTACAAGTTGCGGCTTTAAAAAAGAAGTGATGCGCAAGGTAAGCGAGCCTAGCGTGACAGCTTGCCCAGAATGCTCTAGAGAAACCTTTGCAAAGCAACTTTCTGCGCCTGCTTTTCAATTGAGCGGCACAGGTTGGTATGCCACAGATTTTAAGGCTGGCTCAGCGAAGCCTGAAGCCAAGACAGAAACAACGCCTGAAACAAAAACAGAAACAAAAACCGAAGCAGCGCCTGCTGCTTGAGCCAAAGTTGGCGCTTGTCACTAAGCTTGTTAAAGAATTGAGTAAAAGCAAAATATGAAAAAAAACTTTATTACAGGTTTGTTGGTGTTAGTCCCGCTGTTTATCACAGTGTGGGTGCTCAGCACGCTCATTAGCGTGATGGATCAAAGCCTATTGCTATTGCCTATTGAATGGCGTCCAGAAGCGCAGCTTGGCCGCTCGATTCCTGGCCTTGGCGCCATTTTGACCTTGCTGATTATTTTGTTCACTGGCGTTGTCGCTACTAACTTTTTTGGTAAACGTTTGCTCATGCTATGGGAAGCCATGCTTTCCCGAGTGCCAGTGGTGAAGTCTGTTTACTCAAGTGTGAAGCAAGTGTCCGACACGCTATTTTCAGACTCTGGCAACGCTTTCCGTAAAGCCTTGTTGGTACAATATCCTCGTCAAGGCTCTTGGACCATTGCCTTTATGACAGGACATCCAGGTGGTGATGTGGCGAACCATCTCAAAGGAGATTATGTCAGTGTTTATGTGCCAACCACGCCTAATCCAACATCAGGTTTCTTTTTGATGATGCATCAAAGTGAAGTGATTGAGTTGCACATGAGCGTGGATGAAGCGCTGAAATACATTATCTCGATGGGGGTAGTGGCGCCAGCCGTGCCTAAGACTTTGGAACATGACCCTGGTGTTGATGAAACCTCAGATGCTTAACTTAGGAATACTAAACCTCAGACGCTCAATCCTAAGAATGCTTAATTCACTTTTAACATTAATTTTCAAAAGAACTTTTTAATATGCGTACTCATTACTGCGGACATGTAAACCGCGACCTCATTGGCCAAACAGTCACATTATGCGGTTGGGCACATCGCCGCCGCGACCACGGTGGCGTGATTTTTATCGACTTGCGGGACCGTGAAGGCATGGCACAAATCGTGATTGATCCAGACACGCCAGAAACATTTGCCATTGCAGAAACGGTGCGTAGTGAATTTGTGTTGAAAGTGACTTGTAAAGTACGTGCGCGCCCTGAAGGTACCGTAAACCCAAATATGACAACGGGCGAAGTGGAAATGTTGGCGACGGAGATTGAAATTCTCAATGCATCGCTGACCCCACCATTTATGTTGGATGATGAAAACTTAACTGAAACCGTGCGTCTTGAGCATCGTTATCTCGACCTCCGTCGCCCAGCGATGCAAAAGAATATGATGTTGCGCTACCGCGTAGCTAAAACCTTGCGTGACCATTTAGATACCAACGGCTTTATTGAAGTTGAAACGCCAATGTTGACCCGCAGCACGCCAGAAGGTGCGCGTGATTACTTGGTACCGAGTCGGGTGCATCATGGCATGTTCTTCGCTTTGCCACAGTCACCACAGCTATTCAAACAATTGTTGATGGTGTCGGGTTTTGATCGTTATTTCCAAATCACTAAATGCTTCCGTGATGAAGATTTGCGCGCTGACCGTCAGCCAGAATTTACCCAAGTGGATATCGAGACTTCATTTTTGGGCGAAGCAGAGATTATGAACATCGTCGAAGACATGATTCGTAAGATGTTCAAAGGTGTGCAAGATATCGACTTGCCAGCAAAATTCCCTACAATGCCATTCTCTGAAGCCATGACACGTTATGGCTCAGATAAGCCAGATATGCGTGTGACGCTTGAAATCACTGAGCTTTCAGATGTCATGAAAGATGTCGATTTCAAAGTATTTGCAGGCGCTGCTAATATGGAAAATGGCCGTGTGGCTGCTTTGCGTGTGCCTAATGGCGCGGCTATTAGCCGTTCAGAAATTGACGCTTACACAGAGTTTGTGAAAATTTATGGTGCTAAAGGTTTGGCATACATCAAGATTAACGATATCACGCAATTAAACGAAGAAGGCTTGCAAAGCCCTATTGTGAAGAATATTCACCAAACAGCGTTGAAGTCGATTATTGAGCGCACAGGCGCACAAAACGGCGATATCGTGTTCTTCGGTGCGGATAAAACTAAAGTGGTGAATGAAGCTTTAGGTGCGCTGCGCCTTAAAGTCGGTCACGATAAAGGCCATGTGGATGGTCGTGCTTGGGCACCTTTATGGGTGGTGGATTTCCCAATGTTTGAACATGATGAAGATGCCGACCGCTGGGTTGCGCTTCACCATCCGTTCACCGCACCAAAAGATGGTCATGAAGATTTGC
>CAMCTR010000094.1 GCA_945878605.1 Candidatus Methylopumilus universalis
TGCGCCGCAAGCGTTGGGCCAACTAGAGGGCCTGGCCCTGCAATCGCGGCAAAGTGGTGCCCAAATACTATCCACCTATTGGTCGGAATAAAGTCTCGTCCATTATCCAAACGCTCCGCAGGCGTTGCGCGGGTTTCATCCACCAATAAAACTTTAGTGGCTAGCCAAGCCGCATAAAAACGATAAGCAATGGCATACACGCAAAGTGCGGCGGTAATAAACCAAAGCGCATTGATACTCTCTCCGCGATTAAGCGCAATTCCGCCAACAGCGCCAGCGCCTACCAAAGCAATCAAGACCCACATGAAATTTTTCATCAATTTATCTTTCATTGCTCTTTAATGGGATAAATCTTAACACTAACTTTTTCAATTGGCGCGTAAAACCTTGCCATTCATGGCGAGGGGAATGTCAAATTAGTTATTCTCTAGCCAGCCTATTTCTTTGGCGGTGATGCCTCCGACTCAAGAGGCAATGGTTTGAGTAGAAGCAATACTGGCATGTGCATTAATCGGATAAGCCTTCACATAAAGCATGCGCTTCCAATTTGGGGGGCCATCTTTGAGAATGGCTTGTTGCCCGACAATCGCTAATATCAATAATAAAATGCTAACTCTTACTTTGCGCCACATGGTTTTTCTTTTCAGTTCGTTTTCATATTAAAATGAAAGCATTACATAGTTTTAAAACCTTATGCAAACAATCAAACACATCGTTTTAGGTATCACAGGGGGCATTGCGGCTTACAAAGCGGCAGAATTGACTCGCCTACTAGTGAAGCAAGGCATTACGGTTCAGGTGGTGATGACTGATGCTGCGTGTCAGTTTATTACACCAATCACTATGCAAGCGCTTTCAGGCCGAACTGTGCATCACAAAATGTGGGATGCGAGCATTGCCAATGGCATGCCCCATATTGTCCTTAGCCGTGAGGCAGATGCGATTTTAGTAGCGCCAGCGAGTGCGGACTTTATAGCGAAGTTAGTGCATGGTAAAGCAGATGATTTACTTTCAACCTTGTGCCTAGCGCGAGACTGCACGTTATTGGTCGCACCCGCCATGAACAAGCAAATGTGGGAAAGTCCAGCAACACAGCGCAATGTGGCTCAGTTGTTAAGAGATGGGGTGATGATTTTAGGCCCAGATAGCGGCGTGCAAGCTTGCGGCGAGACTGGCTTAGGACGCATGCTGGAACCAGAAGCCTTATTCGCTGAGTTGCTATCAAGCTTAAATGCAGAATTGCCGGCAAGACCGCTCGCCGGCAAGCGCGTGTTGATTACCGCAGGCCCAACCGTTGAAAAGATAGATCCTGTGCGCGCAATTACTAATTTTAGCGCAGGGAAAATGGGCTATAGCATTGCGGAAGCGGCGATTGAAATGGGCGCTGAAGTGACTTTGGTTAGCGGCCCCACCCATTTAACTGCACCAAGCTTAGCAGAGGTCATCGCGGTCGAAAGTGGCGCGGAAATGCTAGATGCTGTGATGGCAAATATTAGCCATCAAGATATTTTTATTAGCGTGGCTGCAGTGGCAGATTACCGGGTGGCAAACCCAAGCACTGAAAAAATTAAAAAAAGTAATGCTTCGCTCAATATTGAACTCGTCCCCAATGAGGATATTCTGGCGAAAGTGGCTGGATTACAGAACGCCCCATTTTGCGTGGGCTTTGCCGCGGAGAGTGAAAATCTATTGGCTTATGCTGAAGAAAAGCGCAAACGCAAAAATATTCCTTTGATCGTTGCAAATCTCGCATCAGAAGCGCTAGGCGCTGACGAAAGCACACTGACGCTTTTAGATGACAAAGGCACACATCCTTTAGCTAAAACTAGCAAAGCCAAATCTGCTCGGACGTTGTTAAGTCATATTGCAAAAATGCTTTAGAAATTTTTATAAAGAAAGTCACTCAAATGAGTTTACAAGTCGAACTTAAAATTTTAGACAGTCGCTTAAATGAAAATATGCCCGCTTATGCCACTAGCGGCTCAGCAGGCTTAGATTTACGCGCTTGTATTAACGAAGCCATCACGATCAAACCTGGTGAAACAACGCTTATTCCAACAGGCATGGCGGTTCATCTTGCCAACCCTGCTTATGCAGCGATGATTCTGCCTCGCTCAGGCTTGGGTCATAAACATGGCATCGTGCTGGGCAACCTAGTTGGACTCATTGATTCGGACTATCAAGGGCAACTATTTGTTTCTTGCTGGAATCGGAGCCAAGAGGCTTTTGTAATGAACCCTATGGAGCGCATTGCACAATTAGTGATAGTGCCTGTTATACAGGCGAGCTTTACGGTGGTTAATGAATTTAACGAGAGCGATCGAGGTGTAGGCGGCTTCGGTAGCACAGGTAAACATTAAACAAACCTTTTGCATCGATTTTAGTAATGTAGAAAAATAATAGAATTAACTTGAAAGAGAACGCGTTTTCATAGTATAATTGTTGTCTTTCGAATTTCAGTATGCAGTATCAGGAGAGTAGTATGGCGCGCGTATGTCAAGTAACCGGCAAAAAGCCGATGGTGGGAAATAACGTTTCTCACGCAAATAACAAAACAAAGCGTCGTTTTTTACCTAACTTGCAAAATCGCAAGTTCTGGGTTGAAAGCGAAAATCGTTGGATCAGTATGCGTATTACTAACGCTGCACTTCGTACTATCGACAAAAATGGCATTGATGCTGTTTTAGCTGGTATGCGCGCTGCTGGCGAAAAGATTTAAGGACTCATCATGCGTGAAAAAATCAAACTAGAATCAAGTGCTGGTACAGGTCATTTCTATACCACGACTAAAAATAAACGTACCATGCCAGAAAAAATGGAAATCAAGAAATTTGATCCAGTTGTCCGCAAGCACGTGCTTTACAAAGAAGCAAAATTAAAATAATTCGAACCAGTTCGAGTTGCCCTATAAAGAACCCGCCAATTAGCGGGTTTTTTATTGTCTTCTTTTTTATCTATTTAATCAGCGCCGGACTAAATCACATCATCCCAATTTCTGACCGAGAGCTTAGCCTCTTCAACAGTTGGTTATAAGGATGTATCGACCTCAATCAAAGGGGTTGAGAGCATGCGTACTTCTCTTTGTGGGTAGGGAACAACAATTCCATGCTTCTTAAACTGGCGCCAAATCTCTAAATAGATTTCTGACTGCAATACAGCAGAGCCTTCTTCTGGATCTGGAATCCAAAAAATAAGATTCAGATCAATTCCATTTTCTCCGAAGCCTTTAATTTGTGTGTCCGGCAAAGGTGTCTCTAAAACCCTGGCATACGTATCAGCAGCTCCTTTCATTAACGACATTGCCAGCTCTAAGTCACCATCATAGCTTACTTGAATTGGCATTGTAATTTGGGCTTTACGATCAGTGTTTGTATGATTAATGACTGCGGTCGTCATCAATGTTTCATGAGGAATAACGACCTCTGTGCCATCCAATTTTCTGAGCACCATATAACGAAAGCGAAGCTCACTGACGACGCCATAATGGAGATCTACGGTGATAACGTCACCTATATGCATAGAGTCATCAAGCAAGATAATAAAGCCGCTTAAATAGTTACTGGCAATCTTCTGAAGACCAAAGCCAAGGCCTACCCCTAAGGCGCCACCAAATACTGATAACAGGGTAATATCAATCCCCACACCTGACATTGCAATAAGGATGGCCATCACCGAAAGTGCGATACGAAAAAGCTTCGACAAGACGACGCGCACATTAACATCTATCTTTTCAGCTCTCATCAATCTATTTTCTATCATGCGACTTAATGAAAGCGATAGAAATAAGGTAACCAGTATGGTAAAGATGGCTTGAATGATAATTAATAGATTAAGGTTTGACTTACCAACACTAAATGCAATCTCTTCAAAAAAATTAAGAATTGGCAACCAAAGTCCAATTAAATGCAAAGCCAACACAGACCAGACCGCCCTAGAGATAACATGCTCCATGGTGCGCATCCAACCGCCTTCAGAAAAGATATAGCGCATCCCATAGACACATAAACGAATGGCCGCCATCGCCCATAGTAAATTGACAGCCAGAATTAAGAGACTGACGTGTTGCCATTGAACCAATAAATATTTTCCAAGATAAATAAATGCCAAAGAAGACAATGGAAATAGGACACGATTAAAACCACCGATGCCAATTTTCCAACTTTCCGGGGCATTGGCTTTGGCATAGGCGCGTATTAAACCACTCAATAGCCAAGCACTTGCAAGGCTTGCAGCTATTACCGCCAACTGCCAAAATATGACTGTTTTAGTCAAATCCTCAAGCAACTCTGTCCAAAGTGTTTGCATCTCTGTATTCATCGTAAAAATATCGCCGCCAAACCAAGGAAAATAAAAAATCCGCCGCTATCAGTCATGGCAGTAATTAAGACGCTAGACCCTACTGCGGGATCACGCCCAGACTTTGTCATCACCAAGGGGATCATAACCCCCATGACAGCCGCAAGTAATAAGTTAAGCGTCATTGCCGCGGTCATTACAACGCTTAGTATTATATTTTGATAGAGCGAATACGCAATTACACCCAGCACACTGCCCCAAATCAAACCATTAAGTAGACTCACGCCAAGTTCTTTTTTCAACAATGATTGCATATTATGTGAAGCAATTTGACCAAGTGCCAAGCCACGAACAATCATTGTGGTTGTTTGGTTGCCAGAGTTACCTCCAATGCCTGCCACAATAGGCATAAGGGCTGCCAAGGCGACTGTCTTTTCAATTGACCCCTCGAATAAGCCAATGACTCGTGAGGCCACGAGCGCCGTCACCAAGTTAACTGCTAGCCATGTCCAACGGTTTTGCACAGACTTCCAGACAGAAGAAAATAGATCTTCCTCTTCGCGCAAACCAGCCAACGAAAGCATATCGCTTTCAGCCTCTTCGCGAATATAATCCATCACAATGTCAACAGTTAAACGACCAACCAGCTTATTATTTTCATCAACCACGGGGGCAGTCACCAAGTCATACCGTTCAAAAGCCTTGGATGCATCATCTGCTAAGTCTTCTCGATGAAACACAACAGGGTCATCCGACATTACTTCGGCTACCCCTAGATCCAGATCTTTAACGACAAGGCGCTTTAACGGCAATACCCCACGCAAAATATCGTGCCTGTCTACAACGAATAATTTATCGGTGTGGTCGGGCAAAGTACCAATGCGACGCAAATATCGTAGCGCAACTTCAAGCGTAATATCTTCACGGATGGTCACAATGTCGAAGTCCATTAATGCGCCGACTGTATCATCTGGATAGGCTAGCGCAGACTTTAATCGCTCACGATTTTGAATGTCCAGGCTATCTAAAAGCTCATAAAGAACGTCTGTTGGTAAGTCAGGCGCTAAATCTGCAAGCTCGTCAGTATCTAACTGTTCTGCAGCGGCGAGTAACTCTTCGCTGTCCATGTCCGCAATAAGTGTTTGACGAACCGCGTCCGAAACCTCAAGCAGAATTTCGCCATCACGCTCAGCTTTAACCAACTCCCAAACGTCTAAACGTTGTGCTAATGGCAATGCCTCAAGAATATGGGCAACGTCAGCGGGGTGAAGTTGGTCTAGCTTTTTTTGAAGCAGGGTAAGATTTTGTTTGTGGACAATCAACTCAACTAACGATTGCTTAGGCATATCCAATT
>CAMCTR010000095.1 GCA_945878605.1 Candidatus Methylopumilus universalis
AATATTGATAGAGCTGCTAAAAGGCATGCTCATCACTGGCCGCTACTTCTTTGCGCGCAAGATTACTATCCAGTATCCAGAAGAGCGTACACCAATCTCTTCTCGCTTTAGAGGCTTGCATGCACTCCGTCGCTATGAGAACGGTGAAGAGCGCTGTATCGCTTGTAAGCTTTGTGAAGCCGTTTGTCCTGCGTTGGCGATTACCATTGAATCTGAACAGCGTGATGACAATACCCGCCGAACCACTAAGTACGACATTGATTTAACCAAATGTATTTTCTGCGGCATGTGTGAAGAGTCTTGCCCTGTTGATTCCATTGTTGAGACCCGCATTTTTGAGTACCACGGTGAACAACGTGGTGATTTGCTTTACACCAAAGAGATGTTGCTTGCGGTGGGCGATAAGCACGAAGCGCAAATTGCGGCTGACCGTAAAGCTGACGCTCAATTTAGATAAGGCGTTTAAGGATGATATTTCAGGGCATGATTTTTCAAGATTACGTTTTCTATTCGCTTGCCATTATTTTGCTGTTCGCTGGACTGCGTGTGATTACCGCACGAAATCCGGTGCACGCGGCATTATTCTTGGTGCTTGCGTTCTTCACTGCTGCGGGCATCTGGCTCTTATTGGAAGCTGAGTTTTTGGCGATTGCCCTGGTGCTAGTCTATGTGGGCGCCGTGATGGTGTTATTCCTATTTGTGGTGATGATGCTCGATATTAATTTAGATAAATTACGTGAGGGCTTTTGGGATTATTTACCAGTGGCTGGGTTTGTTGGCGTATTAATGGCCGCAGAAATGGTGATGATTCTTGGCACCAAGCACTTTGGTCTGGCTCGTATTAGTGCGCCAAAAGCACACGCGGCGGATTACAGTAATACTGCTGAGTTGGGCCGAGTGCTTTACACCGATTATTTAATGCCGTTTGAATTGGCTGCAGTGGTGCTTCTTGTTGCGATTGTGGCAGCGATTGCACTTACATTGCGTGACCGTAAAGATTCAAAATTTATTAATCCAACTGATCAAGTGCGTGTTAAACGTGCTGACCGTATTCGTATGGTAAGCATGCCAGCCGAAGTTGAAGCGGCTGCGGAAACAGAAAAGGCAAAATCATAATGGTCAGCTTGTCACACTATTTGATTTTAGGTGCATTGCTATTTGCGATTAGCGTTGTTGGAATCTTTCTTAATCGTAAAAACGTAATTATTTTATTGATGGCGATTGAGTTGATGTTACTTGCGGTGAATTTGAATTTTATTGCTTTCTCGCATTATTTAAACGATATGGCTGGCCAAGTATTCGTGTTTTTTATTCTCACAGTGGCGGCTGCAGAGTCTGCGATTGGCTTAGCGATTTTAGTTGTGCTCTTTAGAAATTTAAGAACAATTAACGTGGATGACCTTGATAGCCTAAAAGGCTAATTTCAAATAATGAACATGCTATCTATGAATATCTCAATGCAACAAATTTACTTAGCAATACCACTATTACCACTGATTGCTTCAGCAATCGTAGGTATCGCAAACAAAGCCTTACCTCGCTACTTTGCTCATATCCTTACGATATTAGGGGTAGCTGGCGCGTTTGCTTTATCAGTGTATGTGTTTTTGGATGTTTTGGAAGGCCATACTTATAACGGCACGGTATACACGTGGATGACAACCGGCAATTACACATTCCAAGTGGGTTTCTTGATCGACAAACTCACCACCATGATGATGTTGGTTGTGACCTTTGTATCGCTCATGGTGCACATCTATACTATCGGCTATATGCGTGAAGATGAAGGGTATCGACGCTTTTTTAGCTATATCTCACTATTTACCTTCTCTATGTTGATGCTGGTCATGGCGAATAACTTCATGCAGTTATTCTTTGGCTGGGAGGCGGTAGGCTTGGTTTCATATTTATTAATCGGCTTCTGGTATACCCGACCAACTGCTATTTATGCCAACCTTAAAGCCTTTTTGGTGAACCGTGTTGGTGATTTTGGTTTCTTACTTGGTATTGGTATGGTGCTTTGGTGCTTTGGCAGTCTTGACTATACGGTCGCTTTTGAGCAGGCGCCTAGATTTGCCCATGCCACAGTGGACATTATTCCAGGTGTGCATTGGTCAACAATGACCGTGATTTGTATTTTGTTATTTATTGGTGCGATGGGTAAATCAGCGCAAGTACCACTCCATGTTTGGTTGCCAGACTCAATGGAAGGCCCAACCCCAATTTCAGCATTGATCCACGCCGCAACCATGGTAACAGCAGGTATCTTTATGGTGGCGCGGATGTCACCGCTCTTTGAATTGTCTACCACTGCACTCTCATTCGTGATGGTAATTGGTGCAATTACCGCGCTCTTTATGGGCTTCCTTGGTATTATTCAAAATGACATTAAGCGTGTGGTGGCTTACTCAACGCTTTCACAATTAGGCTATATGACAGTTGCTTTAGGTGCTTCAGCCTATTCGGTGGCAATTTTCCATTTAATGACTCACGCGTTCTTTAAAGCCCTACTGTTCTTGGGCGCTGGCTCCGTGATTATGGGGATGCACCATGACCAAGATATCCGAAATATGGGTGGCCTTCGTAAGTACATGAAGATTACTTGGTTGACCTCATTAATTGGTTCATTAGCATTAATCGGTACCCCATTCTTATCTGGCTTCTACTCAAAAGATTCGATTATTGAAGCAGCAAAGTTATCGCATATTCCTGGCAGTAGTTTTGCTTATTTCGCAGTACTTGCAGGTGTATTTGTAACTGCGTTCTATTCATTCCGTATGTACTTCTTAGTCTTCCACGGTAAAGAACGCTGGATGGGAGCGAAAGCGCATCATCAAGAAGCAGGTCACGACGACCATGCGCATGATGATAATGAGCATCACCATGGCTTAGGTCCAAATGAAGTGCCGCATGAACAGCCATGGGTTGTGACATTACCACTCGTGTTATTAGCGATTCCATCACTCGTGATTGGTTTTATTGCGATTGAGCCGATGTTATTTAAAGGCTTTTTCGATGACATCATTTTTATTGATAGCGCAGCGCACCCTGTGATGCATGAGCTTGCTGAAGACTTCCACGGCGCGGTTGCCATGGGCTTGCATAGCTTTACATCGCTTCCATTTATCCTAGCCTTGTCTGGTGTGGCGTTGTCATGGTTCTTCTATATGAAGCGCCAAGATATTCCTGCTGCAATCCAAGCTAAATGTGGTTTGATTATGGTTGTGCTTGAAAATAAATATGGCTTCGATCGTTTTAACGAAAAATTATTTGCTGGCGGTTCACGCCTTATCGGTAGCAAGCTTTGGAAAATTGGGGATGTTCAGTTGATAGATGGTGTAATGGTTAATGGCACCGCTAATTTGATTGGTCGCATCTCTAAAGTTGTTCGTGGTCTGCAATCAGGGCTGATCTATCACTATGCATTTGCCATGATTATTGGCGTATTTTTATTACTTACTTACCTTATTTATGAAGGTTTAAATGACAAGTTTGCCTCTTCTTAGTCTTGCGATTTGGGTGCCTGTCTTAGCCGGCATCCTGGTCTTATTTACTGGCGACGACAAAAATGCTTCATCTGCCCGTTGGATTGCTTTATTGGGCAGTTTAGTGTCTTTTGCTGTGACTATTCCGCTTTATACAGGCTTTAATTTTTCAGATGGCGGCTTCCAGTTTCAAGAAGGTTTTAGCTGGATTCCGACGTTCAATATTCATTATCACTTAGGGGTTGATGGCATCGCTGTGCCTTTGATTTTACTTACAAGCTTCACTACGATTTTAGTGGTGGTGGCTGCTTGGGAAGTTAT
Organism: Candidatus Methylopumilus universalis; assembly: GCA_945878605.1. GTDB lineage: Bacteria > Pseudomonadota > Gammaproteobacteria > Burkholderiales > Methylophilaceae > Methylopumilus_A > Methylopumilus_A universalis_B. Next base: position 3,807 of record CAMCTR010000095.1, read on the forward strand.
CCAGAAGCGTGTCGCACAATATATGGCGGCTTTCCTAATTATGTCTGGCTTGATGATTGGCGTATTTAGCGCGTTAGACGCCATCCTCTATTATGTGTTTTGGGAAGCGATGTTGATTCCGATGTTCTTGGTGATTGGTGTTTGGGGTGGTCCAAACCGAGTTTATGCGACGATTAAATTCTTCCTCTACACCTTGCTCGGTTCACTCTTGATGTTGGTGGCGTTTATTTATTTGTTCTACCAAACCAACAGTTTTGAAATCGTGGATTACTACCAGTTGCCGATGACATTACAAGTACAAGTTTTGGTGTTTTTGGCCTTCTTTATGGCGTTTGCAGTGAAGATTCCAATGTGGCCAGTACATACATGGTTGCCAGACGCTCACGTTGAAGCGCCAACAGGCGGTTCAGTGGTGTTGGCAGCAATTGCCCTTAAGTTGGGTGGTTATAGTTTCTTACGCTTTGCCATGCCAATTGCGCCAGACGCTGCCCATTATTTATCAGGCTTTATGATTGCCTTATCACTGATCGCCGTGGTGTATATTGCGTTTGTGGCACTGGTGCAGCAAGACATGAAAAAACTGATTGCTTACTCTTCAATCTCGCACATGGGATTTGTGACCTTAGGTTTCTTCTTGTTTAATGCGATTGGCTTAGAAGGATCAATCGTACAAATGATTTCGCACGGCTTTATTTCTAGTGCAATGTTCTTGAGCGTCGGTGTGCTCTACGACCGTATGCACTCACGTCAGATTGCGGATTACGGCGGGGTAGTCAACACGATGCCAAAGTTTGCAGCCTTTGCAGTATTGTTTGCCATGGCAAATGCAGGCTTACCAGGCACGTCAGGTTTTGTGGGTGAATTTATGGTGATTTTGGGTGCACTTCAATCTAACTTCTGGTTCGCATTTTTAGCCTCAACAACATTAATTCTTGGCGCGGCCTATACCTTGTGGATGGTGAAACGTGTGTTCTTTGGTGAGATCGCTAATGCTCATGTGGCTGAGCTAGTCGATTTAAATAAACGTGAACTGCTGATCTTAAGCACACTCGCGCTTTTGGTCATTGGCTTTGGTGTTTATCCGCAGCCGATTACAGAAATGACGCATGCAACGGTTGCGCAATTCTTAGATCACATGGCACAAACAAAAATACCGGCAGGTTTATGAGGCGAATTTAATCGCCGGATACGAATGGAAATATAGAAATATGCATGGACTTCAAATAGATATTATTTCAGCGCTACCAGAGCTCTTTGTGCTCTCCATGGCGATGATCATTTTATTGACGGATTTATTCCTCAAGCCTTCAAACCGTATCGCAATTTTTCTATTAAGCCAATTCACTTTATTGGGTGCAGCGGTCATTACACTCGCTACTCATCACCCAAGTGTGAGCTATGCATTTAGCGGTATGTTTGTGGATGATTCATTCGCGGATGTCATGAAGCTGATGATCTATCTCAGCACCTCACTTTTCTTAGTTTATACCCGCTCATACATAACCTTGCGCGGCATGTTTAGAGGCGAGTTTTATGCACTAGTCTTGTTTGCCATGGCCGGCATGATGGTGATGGTATCAGGACAGCATTTCTTAACGCTTTACATGGGTTTAGAGTTATTGTCCTTATGCTTGTATGCCTTAGTAGCGCTTGATCGTGACAACGCGCGTGCAACAGAAGCCGCCATGAAGTATTTTGTATTGGGCGCATTAGCATCTGGCATGTTGCTTTATGGTATTTCCATGATGTACGG
>CAMCTR010000096.1 GCA_945878605.1 Candidatus Methylopumilus universalis
TTGCGACCTTGGGTATGGACGAGATTGGTGATAATGTGGATTTGGCGGTGGTGCTTGGCGGTGATGGCACCATGCTCAGCGTCGCACGTAAACTTGCGGACAGCCACATCCCGCTAATTGGGGTTAATCAAGGTCGCGTTGGCTTTTTAACCGACATCAATTCATCTAATATGTTAGATGAAATGCGTAAAATTCTTGCTGGCGAATACAGCATTGAAGAGCGTATTTTGCTAAATGCAACGATGTTCCGCCATGGTAAACAAATTAGCGCAGGTCGCGCGATGAATGATGTGGTGATTAACAAAGCGGGGATGTCTCGCTTGATAGAACTTGAAGTGAATATCGACGGACAATTTGTGCATAGACAGCGCTCTGATGGCTTGATTTTAGCAACCCCAACAGGCACAACGGCATACGCGCTTTCTGCAGGCGGCCCGATTTTGCACCCAACATTGGATGCGATTACTTTGGTGCCCATTTGTCCGCACACCTTGAGTAACCGCCCCATTGCCATTCGCAGCAATAGCATCGTTGAAATCACTTTGGTGCATTGTGAAGATGCAGGCGTTCACTTGGATGGTCAATTGCAATTGGCTTTGGAAGCAGGTGACAAACTGATCGTTCAGCGCGACGAAAAAACTGTCTCACTGCTTCATCCATTAGGCCATAGTCACTATGATATGCTCAGACAAAAGCTAAATTGGGGCTAATTTAAGCATGTTGCAAACGCTTTCTATTCGAGATTTTGTGATCGTTGATGCACTCAATATTGAGTTCTCAGGAGGTTTTACTGTCCTCACGGGCGAGACAGGCGCAGGCAAGTCCATCCTGATTGATGCTTTATCTTTAGCCATGGGCGCCAGAGGCGAGGGCGGCATTACTCGTGCAGGCGCTGAAAAAGCTGAAATTAGCGCAAGTTTTTATATCACCAAGTTGGAAGGCCTTAAGGCTTGGATGCATGAAAACGGGATTCCGAATGACGACGACCAATTGCTCTGTCGCCGCGTGATTTATGCCGATGGCCGTTCGCGCGCTTTTATTAATGGGCAGCCTGCGACCATTCAGCAACTAAAGGATGTGGGTGAGTTTTTGGTGGACATCTACAGCCAAAATGCCCATCACTCCTTGCTCAAGCTCTCTACTCAGCGCGAAATTTTTGATGATTACTGCGGCTTGAGTTCGCTTGCGGCTGAAACATCCTCTGCTTATAAACAATGGCAAACGCTTTATCAGCGCCGTATTGAGATGGAACAAAATGCCAGTCAATACGCGAACGAGTTAGCTGAGCTGCGCGATAAAGTGCGTGAGTTGCTGCAATTAGGTTTTGCGGTGGATGAATGGGAAGGTTTGCAACAAGAGCATAGCCGTTTATCAAATGGCGCGAGTTTATTGTCTGGTTGCGAGCAATGCCGGGAGTTGTTATCCGAAGGTGAGATTTCTGCATTGCGCCAACTGAGGACTGCGCAGCTTAAATTGCAAGGCTTGCGTGATTACGATGCTAGCTTGGATGAAGCCTTGGCGAGTTTAGATTCCGCGACTATTCAGCTAGATGAAGCTGACCGCTTTTTAAACCGTTATTTGCAACGTGCAGAGCTAGACCCTGAGCGACTAGCCGAAGTGGAACTGCGTATTCAATCCGTCCATGCGGTTTCACGCAAATATCGTGTGCGACCAGAAGAGCTTGTTGATGTGCTTAGTCAATGGCAAGCCCGCATGGCTGAGCTTGAGAGTGTGCAAGCCGATGGCGAACTTGCCAAACAAGAGGCCGCGGCCAAGTTAGCTTATGAGGCTTTGGCCAAAAAATTAAGCGAAGGTCGCCATCAAAAAGCGCCTGAATTGAGTCAAAAAATCACCGGTGAAATGCAGCGCTTATCATTAGCAGGCGGACGATTTGAAGTGGCCTTAACGCCTCAAAATCCAGCGGGCACAGGCTTGGAGCAAGTGGAATTTTTGGTAGCAGGCCACGTGGGCGTTGAAGCAAGACCGCTCAATAAAGTGGCCTCTGGCGGCGAGCTTTCTCGCGTCAGTTTGGCCATTCGCGTAGTGACTGCGCAGCAAGGTAGTGTGCCTACCATGATTTTTGATGAGGTGGATGTGGGCATAGGCGGCGGTGTTGCTGAAGTTGTTGGGCAACTATTGAAGCAATTGGGAGTTGATCGTCAAGTGTTGGTGATTACCCATCTGCCGCAAGTTGCATCGCAAGGCGCACAGCATCTTAATGTGAAGAAAATCCAACGCGATAACGTGACGCTTAGCTCAATTGAGCCTTTGGATGAACATGCGCGAGTTGAAGAAATTGCCCGCATGCTTGGCGGGGTGGAGCTCACTGAAACCACACGTCAACACGCCAGAGAAATGCTGGCTGGTTAATAAAAAATTATCTTTAACCGCCTCTTGAACTTATTGAGGTCAACCCCAACATTCATATTAGCGTTTATCTAAACTGGCATTATTCAAACCACTAATTTTTTAAAAAGGAAACAGAATGCGAATGAAATCCTTACTCGGGGCTTGTGTTTTAGCGCTCACTTTTAATGTGGCATTGCCGACTTATGCAGCAGATCAGTTTTCGCTTCATGATGTTTATCAAGCGGCGGAAACGGGCGATATGGCAAAGGCGCAAGCCATGATGGAACAGGTATTGCGTGATCACCCTAACAGCGCAAGAGCACATTATGTAGAAGCACAGTTGCTTGCTAAACAAGGAAAATTAGTGGCAGCTGCCGCTGAGCTTAGCACCGCAGAGCGTCTAAAACCTGGCTTGCCAGATGAAAAGCCGCAAGCAGTTCAAGCGCTAAAGGCGTTGATTGCAGGGCAAGCCGTTAATGCGGATAGTGCTCGTCCACAGGAAACTTCAGGCGGATTTGGCATGGGATCAATATTGCTTGTTTTGGCTTTAGTGGTATTTGTCTTCTTTGTTGGCCGAAAAATGGGTCGTCGTAATAACCCCATTGTCTATCCAGCTAATAACAATGGTGGGGCTTATGGTCAACAGCCTAACGGTTCGGGTATGCCGATGGGCGGTGGCCCAGTGGGTGGTATGGGCGGCGGTATGGGTTCTGGCATCTTGGGCGGTTTAGCAACTGGTGCGGCGCTTGGTGCGGGCATGGTGGCTGGACAAGAGCTGATGCACCATTTCACTGATGGCGATAAAGGCGGCGGCGCTGTTAGCGATGCAAACGCAGGCGATACTTGGACAGATAACAATAATATGGGCGGCAATGATTTTGGTTCGACTGATACCGGCTCGTGGGATGACGGTGGTGGCGGTGATTGGACTTAATGTTTAGAAAGTAGCAAAGGGGCGCAAGCCCCTTTTGTATTGGTTAATGAAGACGATTACTTATGTGGACAAGGGTTCTTGGTGCATTCTGCGTAAATATAAAGTGAGTGTTCGTTAATCTTAAAGCCGCGTTCTTCAGCGGCTTTGTGCTGAAGGGCTTCAATATCATCATCACAAAACTCTTCAACGCGGCCACATTGCATGCACACAATATGGTCGTGATGACTGCCCTGGTTAAGCTCAAACACGGCTTTGCCGCTTTCAAAGTGGTGGCGCACCAAGAGGCCTGCTTGTTCAAATTGGGTGAGTACGCGGTAAACCGTTGCAAGACCGACATCGTCGCCAGTGCTTAACAATATCTTGTAAACATCTTCTGCCGACATGTGACGCTCTTTGCTGTTTTCAAACAGGCTCAAGACTTTGAGTCTTGGTAACGTCGCCTTTAGGCCAACATTTTTTAGTTCATCTGGTTCGCGAGTATTCATATTTTTGCTTGGCCTAGGTTTTAGGGTTATGTCCTTTAGATGCTACTTATGAATCTGTCTGTCGTGGTATATTATCGCTAATTCTTATGAAAGTCATTGCGATGCGTTACTTAGTCTTATTACTTGTCCTTTTAAGTGCTGCATGCACATCTACTTTACCTTCATTTAAGCCCTATCATCTGGATGTTCAGCAGGGCAATGTGGTGACTTCCAAAATGATGTTGCAACTCAAACCAGGGATGTCTAAATCTCAAGTGCGATACGTGATGGGTACGTCACTATTGCAAGATAGCTTTCACCAAGATCGCTGGGATTATCTCTATCAAATGAGTAAAGGCGGAACGCTTCTTGAGCGTCGCCGCGTCATTCTTGAGTTTAAAAATGACGGCTTGGTTAAGGTGCGCGGCGATGTAATTGCTGCGGGTGCGCCAGGGGCTGAAAATGCGCCGATGGCGAGTATTGATGATATTAAGACGGCCAAGAGCGATAAAACTTTATTGGCTGAGGATGCTAAGTCTAGCTGGACTGACCGCTTTAAGTTTTGGGCTTATGACGACAAGAAACAGGGTGTAATCCCAGTTGAGCCCGCTATCAAGGCAAATGCCGAGCCTGAAAAAAGTTGGTTTGATAGTTTGAAGTTTTGGGAGGATCAAGAAAAGCCTGCTGCCCCAGTTGTTGTTACTAAGCCTGTTGAAGTGGCCAAAGTAGCAATGGTTAAACCTGAAGCGGTGGCACCTGTTGCGGAAACCGCCGCTCCTGAGGCCTTAGGGGCTCAATTAGCTCAGCAATCAGTTGAGTCGACACCTCCTTCTGCCGCAGTTGAATTGGCTAAAGAAGTTCCTCAGCAAAAGGCTGCGGATGAAGCTGCGCCCGTCGAAACCAAAACAGAAATTGCTGCAATGGTGAACGCCTGGGCTGAAGCTTGGCGCACTAAAAACGTAGAGGCTTATTTGAATTTTTATTCAGATAAGTTTGCACCAGAAGGTATGAGTCGTAAAGCTTGGGTGTCGCAACGCAAACAAAGAATTACAGGGCAATCTGGCTCAATTGGCTTAATGCTTGAGGCGGTGAAAATTGACGTCAATGGAAAAGTCGCGCAAGTTGAGTTTCTTCAACATTACTCTAATGGTAAGTTCGCTGACCATATGACCAAGGTGTTGATTTTGATTAATGAGCAAAAACAGTGGCTGATTGTGAAGGAATCTGTGGCGAAGTCATCTAAACCAAGAGGGACTAATGATGTGGCGCCACTGGAAATATTTAAACTGCGCGATGTGACTGCGGATGAAAAATCAGAGGCGATGCCAGAGAAGATGATTCAAGAATCTGCTAAAAAAGCGATTGAGCCAGCGCCTGTGGCTAAGCCAATCATTAAGCCCGTTGAGCCTGAAAAGACAGCGCCAACGCCAGCTGCTAAAGAAGTTAAACCTGCTGTGAAAGAGGATGCGCCATTACCTGCGAAGGTGAAAGTGAAAGCAGAAGTGAGCAAAGCTGAATCAATTAAAGATAAGCCTTTGCCACCAGAAGATGCCCCGGGCTATTTTGAGCGCATGCTTGAAAAAATTGGCTTTTAATTAGCGTTGTTGTAGAAACAAGCAAACAGAAAGAAATGGATTGAAATGTTAAAGGTAGTGATTGCAGGTTGTTCTGGTCGTATGGGCCATGCACTTTTAGAAGGGGTCTTTGCGGATGCGGAGCTGGTGTTGCACG
>CAMCTR010000097.1 GCA_945878605.1 Candidatus Methylopumilus universalis
CCCACCAAGTGACGGTGTCACCGTCCCTGCTAGTGCAGTGGTTTGGTACGGGGGCAAACCTTGGGTATATAAAAAACTAAACCAAGACCACTTTATTCGTCTCCCTATTCATACAGACAACGAAAGCAACGGTGGTTGGTTTAACCGCACCAAACAACTCACCTCTGGTGACAGCCTAGTGGTGAACGGCGCGCAACTCTTACTTTCTGAAGAGTTTAAATACCAAATTAAAAACGAGAATCAGGACTAAGCATTATGATGTCCGCCCTCGTTCGCTTCTCCATCCGATTCAGTGGTGTCATTATCGGCATCGCCAGCTTGATTGTGATTTATGGCATATACAGCCTCACCAGAGGCAATTTAGATGTTTTTCCTGAGTTTTCCCCCACGCAGCTCATCATTCAAACGGAAGCGCCTGGCCTTTCAACGGACTTGGTTGAATCATTAGTCAGCCAACCGATTGAGCTCAGCATTTCAGGCACTGTAGGCATTGAGTTGATGCGCTCGCAGTCCATCCCCGGACTCTCTGTTGTCACCGTCATTTTCAAAGAAGGCACGGATGTTTATCGCAACCGCCAAGTAGTGGCTGAGCGTCTTGCAACCCTCGCCAATCGCCTACCCAACAACATTACGCCAAACATTACCCCGCTGACTTCAGCAGCCAGCACGGTAATGGGCATTGGGATTACCTCAGATACAAAATCCTTGATGGAGCTCCGCTCTATGGTGGATTGGACGCTACGTCCGCATTTAATGTCCGTGCAAGGCGTCGCCGATGTGAACGTATTTGGCGGCGATGTGAAGCAGTACCAAGTGCAAGTAAATCCAGACAAATTATTGCTCTACAACCTCTCGATGCAACAGGTCATGGAGGCGGCGAGTAAGGCGACTGGTGTTCGGGGTGCTGGCTTTATTGAGAATAACAATCAACGCATTGTCATCAACACCGAGGGACAATCGCGCACGCCAGCCGAGCTAGCAAAAACCACGCTCTTGCACCGCAATGGCCAAACCGTAAGATTAGGGGATGTTGGTCAGGTGGTTGAAGGCGCTGCGCCATCAATCAGCGCATCAGCGATTAACGGCAAATCTGGCATCTATCTCTCAGTGCAAGGGCAACTAGGTGCCAATACCCACGGTGTCACACTATCCTTAGAAAAGGCTATTCAGCAAATCAAACCATCGCTTGAAGCTGAAGGTATTCAATTACATGAGGGCTTGTTTCGCCCTGCTAATTTTATTGAAACCGCCATCAAGGGGGTCAGAACCGATATCTTAATCGGCTCAATTTTAGTCATCACCGTGCTCTTCTTATTCTTATTTAATGCCCGCACCGCATTTATCTCAGCCACTGCTATTCCACTCTCACTGCTCACCGCAATTGTGGTGATGAGTTACTTTAATATTGGCTTAAACATTATGGTGTTGGGTGGGTTAGCCATCGCCTTGGGTGAGGTGGTAGATGATGCGATTATCGATACCGAAAACATCTTTAGACGCCTGCGTGAGAACCGTTTATTAGCTGAGCCACAAGCCATCCACAAAGTAGTGTTTAATGCATCGATGGAAGTACGTAGCTCCGTTGTTTACGCTACGATTATCGTTGCCCTGGTATTTATGCCTTTACTCACGCTAACTGGCGTTGCTGGCAAACTATTCGCCCCACTTGGTATTGCTTATATTGCTGCCATTCTGGCATCGCTCATGGTTGCGCTAACGCTCACCCCTGCCCTTTGTTATTTATTGTTAGGCAAAGCAAAACTAGAGACTGAAGATTCGCCAATCATTAGCTTTATCAAAAAACGCTATGTCACGCTTTTACATCAAATTGAACAGCATTATAAGATGACCATTGCAATCTCTGTCGCCCTTATTGCCCTTGGCTTAGGTGTTTTACCACTCTTCAAAAGTCAATTTATTCCAACTTTGCACGAAGGTCACTTCATTATGCACATGACATTGGTGCCAGGCAGTTCAGAGCAGGAGTCATTGCGTATTGGTAAAAAGGTCGCGGCATCATTAAGCAAAGTTAAAGGGGTGCGAAGTATTGCCCAATGGGTGGGTCGTGCACCGAATGGCGCAGACACTTTTGGTACCCATTACAGTGAGTTTGAAATCGAAATCGGCACGCTTTCAGGCGAAGAACAAACCCGCGTTCTCCAAGAAATTCGCGAAAAGCTATCAGGTATTGATGATGAAAGTATGGACGAAGATGCGGATGGCCCAACGCCACCGGGCTTTGTTGGCGTTAACATTGCAATTAACACCTTCTTAACAGAACGGATTGAAGAAACGATTTCAGGCTATGCTGCCTCGCAAGTCATTAACATTTACGGCCATGATTTAGATGCGCTAGACCGTGATGCACAAGCGATTGCTGGCGTTGTCGCTGGCATACAAGGCGCTGAAGATGTGCTCGTACAATCGCCACCCGGCACACCGCAAATCTCCATTCGCTTACGCCAAGAGAAGCTCTTGCAATTGGGCTTGCAACCTACTGATGTGTTAGACACCATACGCGCATCTTATGATAGCGTGCCTGTTGCACAAGTTTATGAAGCTAGCCGCGTAGTGCGCGTCAGCGTTTTACTAGATGCCGCCTCACGCAACAATATCGGCCAAATCAGCAAGCTGCCGATTATCAACAACGAAGGCAAACTCATCAAATTAGGTGATATAGCAGATATCACTCAAGAAAACGGGCGCTCAAAAATTCTGCATTCAGGCGCAAAACGCATCCAAACCGTAACAGCCAACGTGAATGGTCGTGACGTGCAAAGTTTTGCTGATGAGCTAAAAATCAAACTACAAAAAGAAGTCCACTTATCACGAGGCAACTATCTAGCTTTTACAGGTGAAGCGCAAGCCCAAGCCAAATCACGTGAGGACCTCATCGTGCATTCGCTTCTCGCCACCGTTGGTATCTTCTTGATGCTGTATATCGCATTTGGCAGATTGCGAAACCTATTACTTACTTTCGCCAACCTACCGTTTGCGCTGATAGGGGGTGTATTTGCGGTAATGCTCACAGGCGGCTGGATTTCACTTGGCTCATTAGTTGGCTTTGTGACGCTATTCGGGATTACCTTACGCAACTCGATCATGCTGGTTTCACACTACCAACATTTAATTGATGAAGAAGGCATGACTTGGGGATTAGAAACCGCTATTCAAGGCGCTTCAGAACGCTTACCTTCCATTTTAATGACAGCGCTTGTGACCGCTCTTGGCTTGCTGCCACTGGCCATTGGCAGCAGTGAACCAGGCCGCGAGATTGAAGGCCCAATGGCCACCATTATTGTGGGCGGCTTAATTACTTCCACGATTTTGAACCTGCTGATTTTGCCAACGATTATGTTGCACTTTGGTAAGTTCGAAAAGCACGAACAACACTAAGCCATCAGTTGGGCCCATAAGCTTTTAACGGGGTCAATCATCCGAGCAACTTCAGCCATGGCCACTTGCGCTTTGCTGTGACCTTGCAAACGCAGTGCATGTTGCTTCTTGCGGAATTCTCGATAAGCATTGGCTACGGCTTTAGCTTGCGCCTTTTCAATCACACCTAAATTTGCCAACTGAGCGAGCAAAGCGATATTGCCAATATTTTCAGTCAGCCCAGGGTGCTGATGCGCATTTGCTAACACCAAATACTGCACCATAAATTCCACATCAATAATGCCGCCTAAGCTTTGTTTAAGGTCGAATACATCTGTAGCAATCACATGGCCTGCCCGCATCTTTTGACGCATTTCAACCACTTCTTTTTTAAGCGCATTCGCATCCCGCTTTTGCGTGAGCACATCAAAGCGTATCCGTTCAAATGCTTTGCCTATCTCCACATCCCCTGCACTGAATCTCGCACGCGTAATCGCTTGGTGCTCCCACACCCAAGCTTTATGTTGTTGATACTCTTTAAATGCTTCCACGGAGCTTACAAGCAGACCACTGGCTCCATCTGGACGGAGTTGCATATCCGTTTCATAAAGCATGCCGGCTGAAGTAAGGCTATTAAGCCAATTGTTTATGCGTTGACCAAAGCGCGCATAAATTTGGCCTGCATCTGGCGCGTCATCATCGTAGAGAAAAATAATGTCCAAGTCCGAGGCGTAGCCTATTTCTTTGCCGCCTAGCTTCCCATAGCCAACGATTGAAAATTGAGGCACATCGCGATGTTTACCTTTGAGCGAAGGCCAAACGGTTTCAATCGTGACTTGCAGAATTAAATTTGCGAGTTCACTTAAATAGTCTGAAAGCGTTTCAAGTGGCAACTTCCCCGCCACATCTTTAGCCGCAAAGCGAAACACTGCCACATTTTTAAAGTGGCGCATCACATCCATTTGCCGTTCAACATCACCCGCCACTTCCGCCAATCTTTGCTTCAAGTCTTCTCGCATTGAGGCAAAGTCAGGCACTGCATATAAATGCTGGGTGTCTAGTAACTCATCCAACAAAATAGGATGTTGCGCTAAATATTGCGCGAGCCAAGGGCTAGCCGTGGTTAGCCGAATCACCAAATTTAAAGCGGCAGGATATTCGGCAAGCAAGGCCAAATAACTCGCGCGGCGGCAAATACTTTCGAGCAAATCAGATACCCGCAATAAAGCCATATCAGGATCTTGTTCTTTAGCCGCTAACGTAATCACCATCGGCATGAGCAGGTCAAAACGCTGACGACTCAGCTCTGGCAACTGTTTATATTTTGCGCCATGCGCCAAGCCGCGTAATCGCATCAGCGTTTGAGTGGCATCCAAAAAGCCGAGCGCTTTTATACGTTCAATCGCTTCAGTTTCAACAATCGTGGCCTGCCAAATCTCAGCCACATTCACATCCTCAAGCTGCTCACCTTTTGGGTCGCTAAACACTTCACTGAAATGCGTATCCACTCTTTGGCGATGCGCTTCTATTTTGGCATGCAAGGCATCCCAGCTGTCACAATTCATGCCTAAAGCCAGCCGCGCCTTACCTTCATCATGAGTGGGGAGGGTCTGCGTTTGTTGGTCTTCTGCATATTGCAGTCTATGCTCCAAATCACGCAGAAATACATAAGCCGCGCTTAACTCTTCTACCGTGCTAGCAAGCAATAAATTCTTTTCGCGCAGCAAGGCAAATACACTGAGCGTTGGGCGAATTTGTAAACTTTCATCTTGACCGCCACGGATGAGCTGAAATACCTGCGCGATAAACTCAATCTCACGAATGCCACCTCGACCCAGCTTAATATTGTCGTGCATATCGCGTTTGTTTACATCGCGCTGAATTTGCACTTTTAAATCGCGCATGGAAGCAAAAGCCCCGTAATCTAAATATTTACGGAATACAAAAGGACGCAGCAAGTCTGCAATCACCTTTGCGGGGCCAGCAATCACACGGCCTTTAATCCAAGCGTAGCGCTCCCACTCACGCCCTTGGTTTTGGTAGTACTCTTCTAGCATC
>CAMCTR010000098.1 GCA_945878605.1 Candidatus Methylopumilus universalis
ATTTTTGCCATATTTTGCTAGCAATATCTCAAGTAACGCTTCTCTAATTTGAGGTAGTTGATGAACATGTAGATGGCCATCTACATAATCAGGCGCAGTACCAATGGCGGCTTCAAAAAAATCCAATTGTTGATGGATGCTCTGCTTAATACGCACTGATGAAAGTTGTCGTGCAAGGCTTAATAGGACCAGTTTTGGATGACTGATGGCGCCACCAAAGTGGGTGAGGTCTAGATGAAGTCCAATACTGGCTTTTTTTCTAATGCTGGGTGTTATTTGCTTTGCGGCTTCAGTCCATCGAGGACTAAGTGTCATGCAAGACGTCGCGCTTAATCTGCCCATTTTAATGAGCTCTATAATCGCTTGGTCTATCGCTTCGCTTTGTCCGAAGTCGTCCGCGCACAAAATTAGTTTCATTTCCCCCCTTTAAATGCCCAGTGATGGCTAAGCAGGTAAGTGCAGATGGCGACTATCACCATGACAAGGCCTAACACCAACCAAAACGGTAGTTTGGTATATTTAAGTCCATTTAAGACTAAAGTTTGGTTGGCTAAAAAGCCGAGCACGGCAACTGATAAAAAGCGAGGGAGTGCTTCAGAACGCTTGGCTGTATGTTTTGCAAAGCTGAATTTACGATGACCAATATAACTCACAGGAAACGCAGCGATAAAGCCCGCAATGTTGGCATGAGAAGGTGTTAGTAATGCGCTATACTCAAAGCCAACTGCAACAATGAAGTGTGTCAGCGCGGCGAGGGCGCCGACAATCGTAAACCAAGAAACGGATTGCATATGAATGTTAGACATGTTGCTTTTGGAATTTAGATTAATAAATCTTGCTCATCAGGCGCATGTTTTTTAGCTTTTGTGGCGCGAGGTTTTGCAGCAGATTTTTCAACTTTAGGCTTAGTTACCTCAGCCACGATATAAGAAGGGCGGCCTTTAACTTCGTCGTATACGCGAGCTAAGTATTCACCCAAAATTCCAATAAATAATAGCTGAACGCCTGCAAAAAACATCATGCTGACAACCACAGTTGGCCAACCCGGCACAGACTCAGCAAAAAAGAGGCGGTCAATGATCACGTAAATACCGTAGATGAAAGCAATGAACGCTAACGATGCTCCGAATGCGCTTGCCGCACGAAGTGGCATCACGGAGAAGCTGGTAATGCCTGTCCAAGCGAGTTGGATAAGTTTGAGTTTTGAGAAGGTGGTCTCGCCGTGAGTGCGATCTAAAGGAAAGTAGGGGATGCCTATTGATTTATAACCTACCCATGCATAAATCCCCTTCATAAAGCGATTGCGCTCTGGGAGAGATAGGAGAGCGTTGACCACTTGTCTATCCATGAGGCGGAAATCACCAGCGTCAGGCGGAATGTTAATTTGCCCGCTCAAGCTAATCGCGCTGTAAAAAATCTTAGAGCCCCAGCGTTTGAATTTTGATTCCACTTCTCGGTCTTGGCGAACGGCGTATACCATGTCGTAGCCTTCGCGCCATTTTTCTAGCATTTGAGCCAGTAACTCTGATGAGTGTTGACCGTCAGCATCCATACAAATCACGATCTCGCCAGAGGCGTTCTCTAGACCAGCAGTAATGGCATATTCTTTACCGAAGTTGCGCGAGAACCGGACTAGCGTTGTATTGAGATCTTTGGCTAATGCACGAACCACATTGGCTGTTTGGTCGCTACTGCCGTCATCAATCACTACGACATCCCAATTTGGGCTGAGTTGTTGTAAGTGATGGGCAATGTTCGCAACCGTGCTTGAAATCGCAGCAGATTCATTAAACGCGGGGACAATGACGGTGATATGTGGGTTTTGTGTATGGCGAGCAGTCATTTTTTTCCTTAATCAGGCTTTGCTTGGTGTGGGCGACGTTCTTGACCTACTAAATCACGCCTATCTTTGACCACTGCAATTTTGGCGCCTAGGCGCTCAATCGTGCCTATTGTTTTTCCGTTCAACATGGCGTCATTATTCATGGTGGTTGCCGAAATGTAAAAATCTGCCCTTACCCAGTCCTTTGTCACAATAAAGCGCTTGTCTAAGTACACCTGACCTTGAAATGATTCGGCACAGACAGCTACATAATATGGCTCATCTAGCTTCTTTGCTTGGCGAGCTTCCTCAGTATTAATGTAGTTGGTGAGTATTTTACTAGACTCTAAAAGGTTGCTAGACCAGTAATCGCCCTCCCAATCATGGCTAGCTTTTTGCAGGTTTTTGCCAGCAAAATGATTGAAATAAATATATTGATATGGGTGCAGTTTGAATAATAGGTAAGCCGTATTGATTACTGATAAAAGGCAAATGCTAGTCAAGATAATTTTCCAGCGTGGATGACTTTTTAAAGACTGGTAAACATTTGATAAGCCAATGCTCGCAAAAATAGCGAGTGAAGGAATAACAAAAGTAAAATGTCTAACCCCGTTGTAAAGTGCTGGCCTGTCGTAAAGGACAAATAAAAGAGGGAAGAGTAAAGTGATTGCAAGGGTGATTTCAGGTAACTTGCCAGCAAAGTAAGTGCGTAAGCGAGTGTTGATCCGCAAAAGTGCAGCACTGCATAGAGTTAGCCCCGCAAGCAGGCCTAATAAAAATACTTCAGGCAAGCGAATCGCTAAATACTCAAATAGATAAAAACGTGAAATATGGCCGATATTAAACCATTGACCGTTTGCGATGGTGCTCATGTCGAATGCAAAGTGCGAAAAAGAATGAGCGGCAATTAGAATATGATCTATGCCCATCATCGCCCAAGGCCAAAACAAAGCCATGAGCGCAAAAGCCACAATGCCCGCTGGTAATAAGCCAATGAAAGCCTTGGTGTAAAAGCTTAATTTTTCTTTGAGGCTTGGGGCTTGGATGAGGCTAGCAATGATGACTAAAAGCATTAAATAAATCACTGCAAACGCGCCACCAATTCTTAAGCCAAGCGCAAAGCCCAACGCGATGCCAAGCTTAATGCTGAGGTTGCGTGGAATGCGGTCTAGCTTGTCTGCGATTAATGTTGTGTAATAAAGCGCCCAAGTCATACATGCCCCGAATGAAACATCTTTGGTATGCGTAAACATAGCGCCAGACCAAGCGCCCGTGAGTGCAAGTAAAAGAGCGGCCAATATCGCAGCACGTTCACCTGCTAATTTTTCGGTAATTTTATAAACCGCAACAATGCCAGCTAAGCCAAAAAGCGCTGAAAGTAGATGACGAATATCCCACACCCAAATCGGAAGGATTTTTTCTAGTGATGCGGCGACTAAATCGAAAAATCCGCCATATAAATAAAGATTTTTGTAGGCAAAAGCAGATTGGTCTGCAAACCCCGAGCTATAAAACTTAAGCAGTAGCCGGCCGTAAATGTGCTGAACTTCCTCATCATTGCTCACGCCATATTGCTTAAAGGTCAGCAAGATAAAAATGGCAAGTGCGCCAAATAGCGCGTAAGAAAGCCTTTTATATATGGTTGAAGTCATTAGATGAAGCATTCTAATAATAAGTCGCCCGATTATACAGCGATGTGATGCTGTTGTAATGCCCATGCCACATGCTCTCGCACCAAGGCTGAAGGGTCATTAACGCGTGATTGAAGCGCATTAATAATCTCAGGTGAGCTAGTTGCGTTACCTAAGCCAATGGCAAGGTTTCTTAGCCATTGCTTATGCCCAATGCGATAGATGGCACTGCCAGCCATTTTTTCGTTAAAGGTGGCTTCATCCCAAGCAAACAACTCTAGCAATGAAATATCGTCTAAACCATGCCTAACGTGAAAATCATCCTGCTGGGTGATTTGCCCAAAACGATTCCATGGGCAGGTGAGTTGGCAATCATCGCAACCGTAAATACGATTACCAATAAGCGGCCTAAACTCTTCAGGGATGCTGGTTTTGAGTTCGATAGTCAGGTAAGAAATACAGCGGCGCGCATCCACTTCATAAGGCGCCACAATGGCTTTTGTGGGGCAAATATCAATACAAGCTGTACATGTGCCACAGTGATTGTCTGTGGGTGTGTCTATGGGTAAGGGCAAGTCAGTGTATATCTCGCCCAAAAAGAACCAAGAGCCCGCCTCGCGAGAAAGCAGTAAAGTATGTTTGCCACGCCAACCGAGGCCAGCTTTTTCTGCTAAAGCGACTTCTAAAACAGGCGCGCTATCGGTAAACATGCGATATTGAAAGTCTTTTAATTGGTGTTTAGGTAATTCACTTTGAATTTTGTCACAAAGCTTTTGCAGGCGCCCCCGGAGCACTTTGTGATAATCGCGCCCAAGGGCATATCGCGAGATGAAAGCTTTCTCGCTTTCTTGTAAAACTGCTTCAGCATCCTTTGCCTGAGGCGGTTGGTAATCCATACGAACGGAAATCACCCGCATGGTGCCAGCGACTAATTCGGCAGGTTGGGTGCGCTTATTGCCGTGTTTTGCCATATAATCCATAGCACCATGAAAGCCTTTTTCAATCCACGCTTGATAATGCGGCTCAGCACTCGCCAAATCGGTATCGGTGATACCCACATGGTTAAATCCCAACGCTTTCCCCCAGCTCTTAATAGCGTCGGAAAGGGCTTTTAGATTGTTAGTTTCAAGATTATTGGTTTCATCAAACATATGACGCATGATATTACACTTAAGCTAGCTGATGAACAGGCAACGCTTAAACTAGGGGCGGATTTTGCACGCACGCTTGAAGTTGGCGTGAATGTTTATTTGCATGGCGATTTAGGGGCAGGTAAAACCACCCTAGTTCGAGGCGGTCTTCATGGTTTGGGCTTTATAGGTAAGGTAAAAAGCCCAACATATACTCTGGTTGAGCCTTATCAAGTTTTGCGCAACAAAACGATTGTTAATCTATACCATTTCGATTTGTATCGCTTTATGGATGATGAAGAATGGGATGCTGCAGGCTTTAGAGATTACTTCAATCCGCATTCGGTTTGCTTAATTGAATGGCCTGATAAAGCAGGGAGTTTAATCCCACAGGCTGATATTGATGTTTATTTAGAATTAAATGGCGAAGGCAGAATTGCGCGCTTAGTTGGCAATACAAGGGCAGGAAAAGCATGTTTAGAACGCTATCAAGAATCTTAATCTTAGTTTTTTTTATCCTTAACGCGGCAACGGCTGGCCCTTTGGTGAACGTCACGGCCACACGTGTTTGGCCGGCGGCAGATTACACCCGTATTACCATCGAAGCCTCTAGCGAAATTAACCAAAAAATGATGGTGCTCAAAGACCCAGATCGCTTAGTGTTGGATTTGGAAGGTGTGGATTTAAATGCGAACCTCAAATCTTTGGCGAGTGCTATTTCGCCCAGTGATCCTTATATCAAACAAGTGCGCGTGGGCATCTTCAAACCAAATGTAGTGCGTGTTGTGATTGATTTAAAAACGCAAATTAAGCCCAATATTTTTATGTTGCAGCCAGCAGGGCAA
>CAMCTR010000099.1 GCA_945878605.1 Candidatus Methylopumilus universalis
GACGAAGGTGCGAATGGGTACGCTTTACCTTGCCATTACCTAAGAACTTAAAGCGCTTTTTAGCGCCGCTCTTGGTCTTCATTTTTGGCATTTTTTTCTCCTAAAGGAACATTAAAAAGAGCGTTCGGGCATGCCTTTGGCCGCGACGCTACAGCTTGGTACTACTTCTTTAAAACTCACTTTCGTGCGCTTGTATTCTTTAACAACAATTAATCAGCTAAACCTACTTAGCCTTTTTAATCGGTGATAACACCATCACCATTTGGCGGCCTTCCATCTTAGGGAATTGCTCAACCACTGCATATTCTTTCAAGTCTGCTTCAACACGCTTTAACAAGGCTAAGCCGAGTTCTTGATGCGTAATTTCACGACCTCTAAAACGCAAAGTAATCTTTGCCTTATCGCCGTCTTGAATAAACTTAATAATGTTCCGCACTTTGATGTTGTAATCACCATCATCAGTACCTGGGCGGAACTTAATTTCTTTAACTTGAACCTGCTTTTGCTTAAGACGTGCTTCATGCTGACGTTTGCTTTCGGCGTACTTAAACTTACCGTAATCCATCAAACGACACACTGGCGGGGCTGCTTGCGGAGCGATTTCGACCAAATCGATATCAATCTCTTCCGCTTTAGCGAGCGCTTCACTCAGTGAAACAATACCAAGTGGCTCATTATCCACGCCTACCAAACGAATCTCTTGTGCTGTTATATCGCCATTGATTCTTACTTCTTTGTCTTGAGCTATCGCAAATTCTCCAAAATTTTTGCGCTATATTGAGCGTCTTTATAAAAGACTAAGCCGCGCTAC
Organism: Candidatus Methylopumilus universalis; assembly: GCA_945878605.1. Lineage (GTDB taxonomy): Bacteria > Pseudomonadota > Gammaproteobacteria > Burkholderiales > Methylophilaceae > Methylopumilus_A > Methylopumilus_A universalis_B. The sequence continues at coordinate 812 of CAMCTR010000099.1, forward strand.
CTTTAGCTTTAACCTCACCTTGCAAGAGTTCTATAAACGCTTGCACTGGCATAGAACCTAGGTCTTCGCCTTTTCTGGTACGCACGGCCACTTGTCCGCTTTGCATTTCTCGCTCACCTGCCACTAGCAAATAAGGCAATTTCTGCAAGCTATGTTCACGTATTTTATAGGTAATCTTCTCATTTCTCAAGTCCGACGCAACTCTAAATCCATTTTTCTTTAATTCTGCAACAACTTGCGTCACATATTCCGCCTGCGCATCTGAAATATTGAGCACCATTGCTTGCACTGGCGCAAGCCAAGCTGGCATCGCACCGGCATAGTTTTCAATCAAGATACCAATGAAACGCTCCATAGAACCAACAATAGCGCGGTGCAACATCACAGGATGCTTACGTGAGTTATCTTCTGCCACATATTCAGCACCCAAACGCACTGGCAAGTTAAAGTCTAATTGAATAGTCCCCACTTGCCATAAGCGGCCAAGACTGTCTTTTAATGTAAATTCAATTTTTGGACCATAGAAAGCCCCCTCGCCTGGTTGTAGATCAAACGCCAAGTTGTTTTGTGTTAAGGCTGAAGCTAAGGCTTGTTCAGCTTGATCCCAAGTTTCATCTGAACCTACGCGCTTTTCAGGACGAGTTGATAGTTTCACCAATACATCGCTAAAACCAAAGTCGCCATAAACTTTATAAAGCATTTGAATAAAGGTCGCGACCTCAATTTCAATTTGACTTTCCATACAAAAAATATGGGCATCATCTTGGGTAAAGCCACGCACACGCATCAAACCATGCAATGAACCCGATGGCTCATTACGGTGACATGAGCCAAACTCAGCCAAACGTAATGGCAAGTCGCGGTAGCTATGCAAACCGCTATTGAAGATTTGAACGTGGCCAGGGCAATTCATTGGCTTGACAGCATAGTCACGATTTTCAGAATGCGTCGTAAACATATTGTCACGGTAGTTTTCCCAGTGCCCTGACTTCTCCCACAGGGTTCTATCCATAATCGTAGGGGTACGCACTTCTTGATAGCCGTACTCCACAAACTTTGCGCGCATGTACTGCTCAATCTCTTGCCAGAGCGACCAGCCACGTGGATGCCAGAACACCATGCCTGGACCATCCTCTTGCATGTGGAAGTAATCTAACTGCTTACCTAACTTACGATGGTCGCGCTTTTCAGCTTCTTCCAATTGGAATAAGTATGCATCCAAATCTTCTTTTTTTGCCCAAGCGGTACCGTAAACGCGCTGCAACATTTCGTTGTTTGAATCGCCACGCCAATAAGCGCCAGCAAGCTTCATCAACTTAAATGCCTTTAACTTGCCAGTAGATGGTACGTGTGGGCCACGGCAGAGATCAGTAAAGCCCCCTTCGGTATAGAGCGACACCGCTTGATCCGCAGGAATCGACGCAATAATCTCAGCTTTGTAATGCTCGTTAATTGACTTAAAGTAAGCTACGGCTTCATCGCGCGGCAAAACTTTGCGAGTGACTGGCTCGTCTTTTTTGGCCAGTTCAGCCATTTTCTTTTCAATAGTGATTAAGTCTTCTGGCGTGAACGAGCGTTTATAGGAAAAGTCATAATAAAAGCCATGATCAATCACAGGACCAATGGTGACTTGCGCATCTTGGAACAACTCTTTTACCGCATAAGCCAATAAGTGGGCGGCGGAATGGCGGATAACATCAACACCTTCAGCATCACGCTCGGTGATGATGGCTAAATCTGCGTTTTCCTCAATCAAATACGACGTATCGACTAAATTGCCGTTCACCTTGCCAGCTAAAGCAGCACGCGCTAAGCCAGCGCCAATGCTTGCAGCAACATCAGCAACGGTTACAGCGTTTTCAAAGCTACGCTCTGAGCCATCAGGCAATCGAATAATGGGCATATTTTTGACCAATTTAGAATGAAAAAAGCCGTTAAGCGGCTTTTTGAAATTAGAGGCGTATTTTGTCACAGATGGCTAGACGGGGCAAGTTAGTCAGTCAAGGTCAATTCCTTCCTTGTTAATCAAAATTTTGTTTTGAAAAAATTGGGTTCGTTTGGCAAAAAAGCATTTTTTTATTCATCAAGAAGAATATATAAAATATCGCTGTAAGAGAATACTAGTCTTTGATTCCAAAGGATTGGGTTTGTTTTTTCTGAGAAATCAAATTTTACACCTTGATAATATTAAGTTTATGATTTAATTAAAAATAAAGTACTTTAAAAGGAATGGCCGAACCCCTGTTGTCGCAAAAAATTAGATGTTATGTTCTTGACGGTGACAAACGGCGGAAAGGAATAAATCGTCACCTAAGATTTCTTAGAGCGATAAAGCCGAAAATATTGGGATTGTGGCAGAAATAGCACACTGAATGAATGATGCAGGACTCTGGACTTCCCACACTATGCTAGATAGCGTTAAAGCTTAATTTAATCATGAACGGGTTTATTGGCTCGACTCAATGCAAAAGCTGACTGTTAAACAAAGTAAAAAAAGCAAAACGAACCATCAAGTTATAGGTCCCGGATAGACCCAACCAAGTTTGGATTATCGACTTTGTGAAGGTTAGTCTCGCTAACGGCAGTAAGCTCAAATGTTTAACTATTGCAGATGCTATGACCCTTAGGCCTGTCTGTATTAAAGTGGATCATGACATCAGTGGTAACTATGTGACAAATATACTTGAGCGTGCAGTAAAGTTTAGAGAGTACCCAAGCGCAATTAGAACATATTACAGTAAAGAGTTTATAAGCCGTATGTTTATGGCTTGGATGCACCACTGTGGCATTGAGCATTTATTGATACAACCAGAGAAACCGACCCAGAATGCTTAAATAAATCATTCAACGGGGAGCTTGAGGATGAATTTTTAAACGAGTATTAGTTTGATACGTTTTTTCAGGCTAGAAAAATATTGCTTTATGGCAGTTGGATAACAATGAAAACCCCAGCACAGTAGTTGCGGTCAAATTCCGGCTGCAATTTATGGTCGAAAATTAAGGCGTGCTAATAATTTTTAAACGGACTTGACTAACCAAATTTTGGACCGCCTCTTGGGGGCAGGTCATAATCACAAAATTTCTTAAAGAAATTTAAGAGGTATAATGCTATCAATGCTAGGTATCCTCAAAACTCTGAAAAGTCTAATTATAATTCAAAGACTTCTACTAAGTTAGAAGGGAATTTAGGGTTCTTTATATCCCTTTGATAGCATGCAATCTCTAGCAGGGCCTTGCTGATAAATGTCCCCATAAACTTTCTCGCCCGAAAAAAAGCTATATCCACGAAAGTATGTATTTTCACAGAGCAATTTGTCAGAGTAAAACTTTTGAGTTTTATTCTCAAGATCAAATTGATAGCTGACATTTTTTTTATCAATTGCATTCTGAATACTTGCACATCCTGAAATCCATAATGCGGAGATCGCTATTAACACAACTGAAAATTTCATACATACCCTCAATTATCTTTATGAGTTTAACCAAAAATGAAGCTACTTTTAGAAAATAGAAACAACTTAAACAGTAGTATAACCAAACCAAAAATTCTATACGAACAAAAATTAAAATTAATTATCTAATTTAATGTTTCGCTTTAAAAATTTGGGGATTCTCTTGCCTATTGCAACGAAATCAGGATTTATTAATTTGAATGGATAGCCGTAAGTTAGCTCCTCGCCACTCTCCAAAGACTGCACACTTCCGCCAGCTTCCTGCAAGATGCAGTGACCAGCAGCTGTGTCCCAAATGCTTGTAGGTCCTAGCCTAGGATAAAGATCAGCAACCCCTTCAGCGATTAAACAAAATTTTAAGGAACTACCTTTGGATTTACAACTCACCGAATCAAGCTGCTGAATCCAGCTATTAAATCTTTCTGAGGAATGCGACCTGCTTCCCAAAACCCGCCAAGCAGAACTTGAATTAGCTTCTGACACCTTAATATTATGCCTTTTACCATTTTCAACTCTAAAAGCTCCATTACCTCTCCAAGCAGAATATAAGAGATCTAACACTGGAGCGTAAACAACCCCAAATAAGACATTCCCATTATCCACCAAAGCTATGTTGACTGTGAACTCCCCATTTTTGGCTATAAACTCTTTCGTACCATCAAGTGGATCAATTAACCAGTACATTTCAATTGGATCCTGAAGAGGAAAGCTGTCTACACTTTCCTCAGAAAGCGCTGGGATATCGGGATACTGTTTTCGCAATCCATTAATTATTAAATTATTTGATATTGAATCTGCAATAGTTACTGGAGAGCCATCTTCCTTAACATTCACATCGGTCTTCTCACGACTATAGATCTCTAGAATAGCCTCGCCAGCTTGAATCGCTAACTGCTCGACGAACCTAATTAAAGTAGACTCTATCACTTATTGCTACCACCAAGAATGAATAAAGATGCTGTTATTTGAGTTCTCAAGGCTCAATTCTGCCCCCTACCAAATCTGATTTGTAATTCACTCTGAACCTCTTCAAGCACTTCTGACCAATTCCCAATCTCTCTTTGCCTAAATATTTTAGCATTAGGATACCAAGG
>CAMCTR010000100.1 GCA_945878605.1 Candidatus Methylopumilus universalis
GGGCCAGAAAAAATCATGCGTCTTTGCACAGTGCCTTCAACTGCAGTGACGGCAGTCACTGAAATTGCTTGCCCATTTTTTTGGTTAACCGCATTGGCATTTTGCATCGTATTTTTAATCAGAATGAAAAACATGACTACGAATAACGCAATCACCATCCCGCTGCGAGTTAATTGTTGTGTGGTGTATCTCTTCATGAAGCTTTCTACCTCAAGCAATGATTACTTAAATATTATTGGGCTAATACCGCTGATTGACCTGCCACTGGCTTTCCAGCCATGCGCGCTTTTTCAATGGTCATATTGGTTTGCGCCTTATTGGCCGCCGCAAATGCTGAAAGCCAAGCAGATTGCTCATCGGCATGACTGAATTTACGTTCTTGCAATTTAGCTTGAGCGCGGAAGGCATCTAAGGGGCTCAAGTAGCCTGAACTCAACCCAACCTTATTGCGCTTAGCCGCCTCTTCAATGTTGACAGCCTCTTTTATGGTTCGCGTCATACGCTCATCCATCGCATTGAAATTAGCAATGGTGATTTCCGTTTCAGCAATCGCCTGCAATACAGTATCGCGATAGCTCAAAATTGTGCGGCGGAGTTCTGCCTCACTGGCATTTTTCTGTTCACGCATCACACCCCAATCCCAAATAGGGAAACGTAGGCTGGGTGCCAAAAATTGAATTAAGCCATCAGGTAATGTATCGCCATGCTTTTTAATAATCGTACCAGAATACAACACAGCCCCTTCGAGACCAATTTTTGGATAAAGCTCAGCGTTCGAAACACCCACCGCACCAGCGGCATGCATGATTTTAGCCACCGCGGCTTGAACATCTGGACGCTGCATAATCACTTCAACTGGCACCGCAAAAGGCGAAATTTGCGCGCGCTCAACTTGCCATTGCGATTCGCCGAAATTGAGCCATTGGGGTAACGGAGCGTCTAAACCACATAGCACATCTAATCTCTGCAAAGCTGATTCACGAATGGCATTCATCTCAGACAGGGCTGACTCCGCCTCAATTAATCTGGCACCTGTTTCAATAAGATCTTGCTCAGAAACGGCACCCGCTGCAACAGACCGTTCAAACATCTCATTGATGCCATGGTGGTAAGCGACTATTTTTTTGACTGACTGCACTTTTTGATCAGCAGCTCTAAGTTCGCCGTAAACGCGGACTACTTCAGAGACTAAACTTGTTCTTGCCGAAATCATCCCCGCAGCAGCAATGTCTACATTGGCTTGCGCGATATTGCGCTCGCCTTCTTTTTTGGATGTGTATGGCACTTCCCAACCAAAATCAAAACCGAATAAAAAAGCACTAGAAGAACGATAGTTAGAAAACGCGACCGAGCTGTTTGGTCCCATATACAAGCCTACTCTAGGCTTGTGTGATGCTAACGTGGCTTTTTCTAAGGCACGCTCAGCATTTAAGCGTTCGTATGATTGTGCAACGCTTAAATTGTTTTTAATCGCTAAGGCAACAGCATCATTAAGCACTGGGTCTTTTAAGGCTGTCCACCAAGCTTCATTTGAGTTAGTGAACGAAGTTGAATCTGGTAAGTTACGCCATGCAGCAGGCGCTTTTATATTTAACTCAGGATGCGGAACTGAGCCACAAGAAACGAATAGCAATACTAAAAAAGCTGTCGCACATGAACTTAATTTCTTAAGGCCAAAATAAATATGATTTTTATTGTAAAAATTTACCATCAAAAATATCAACTACCCCGCTCCACTATTGGCTCAGAGCTTACCTGAACACATTAGATTTCAATAATCCCACAATTAGAAAAGCTTAGGCAAGTGTTTTTAAAAAATTAACATTTGATAAATTATTGTTAAATAACATCTAATCCCTGTAATTCATCCCCAAATTCATGCCATGATTCACTTTTCCATCCAACTTAATTTTAAGCCTTACATCATTCACCGAGACTGCATTACGAATTTTCTCTTCGTATGAAGTCGCATCCGCCTCATGTAATTCAGACAATACTTGGTCAAAAGTACGCATTCCCATCTCGCGCAACTTAGCAATCACCTCTTTAATCTCATGCATAGCACCTCGCAAAATTAACTCAGAAATAAATGGTGACTGGAGCATCACTCATCTCTTCAAACGTCTTGCGCTGACCATCATTCGTTATGTCATACACCATGGCATGTAATTGAGCGTGTTCTAAAGCTGATAGATTAATCTTACGCACATCGCCATTCATACCAATAATCAGCGGCAAGTCCGATGATAAATGTAAATCGGATGCTTTATTTTTAACAGAAAATCCCAACAAATCGGAAATATTCACACAGCGCTCCTATATAATCAAACCAATCACGTACAAGATTATGTATGCACTCACAAACAAACTGTCGAAGATAAAACATACCAGCAAATGAACCGATTATGAGCTTTAGCACTGAACACTTACAATCTGTGCAAGATGATATAGAAGAAGCAGTTACCAAACGTGACACCCAAAATATCGTTAATCACAATGGAAATGTTACTTTGCTTGCCGTAAGCAAAACGCAGACTGCTGAAAAGTTGCGTAAGGCTCACGAGGCTGGACAAACAAAATTTGGTGAAAATTACCTGCAAGAAGCCTTAAATAAGCAAGTTGAACTTACAGACTTAAATATTGAATGGCATTTTATTGGCCCAATACAAAGCAATAAAACCCAGCCGATTGCGCAGAACTTTAGCTGGGTGCATGGTGTTGATAGACTTAAAATTGCCCAGCGCCTAAGCGATGCAAGGCCAGCCGAGCTTCCTCCTTTGCAAATCTGTCTGCAGGTGAACATCAGTGGCGAAGCATCAAAAAGCGGCGTTACACCAAATGAACTATTAGATTTAGTTAAAGCGATCAGTACATTACCAAAGCTTACATTACGTGGCCTAATGACTATCCCAGAGCCTTCAAATGATGAGGCTTTGCAACGCCAACAGTTTAAGCAAATGCGCGACTTGCTCAACGATTTAAACAAACAAGCTTTTGCGCTTGATACGCTATCGATGGGAATGTCGAGTGACTACAAAATAGCGATTGAAGAAGGCGCAACCATTGTCAGAATTGGCTCAGCTATTTTTGGCGCGCGCCCAGTAAAAATAACGCCTGAAAACTAAAATTAATCTAAGCTATCCTTAAAGAAACTATACTTAAAGAAAAATTGAAAGAAAAAATGACTGGACACACGATCGGAAAGATCTGTTTTATTGGCGGCGGCAATATGGCACGCGCCCTTATTGGTGGCTTGCAAACCAATGGCTACCTCATGAGCGACATTAACGTCATCGAACCAGATGCTGAAAAGCGCACACAGCTCAATGCAGACTTTGGCGTTTCAGTGACCGAGCAATTACCCAGCGTAGCAATGGCAGATATCGTGGTATTGGCAGTCAAGCCTCAGCAACTGCGTGACTTGTCTATTTTCCTAGGCAGCCTACTACAAAAACAATTATTAATTTCCATCGCGGCTGGCATTCGCGCTAAAGATATTGCCCGCTGGTTGGGTGGCTATCAGTCTATTATTCGCGTGATGCCCAATACCCCAGCGCAAATCCAATTAGGCGTGTCGGCACTTTATGCCATGCCAGAAGTGACACAAGCGCAACATATGCAAGCAGAAACTATCTTAAAAGCAGTGGGTGAGATTTTATGGTTAGATGAAGAAGCTAAGATGGATGCTGTGACGGCAATTTCTGGCAGTGGCCCAGCTTATGTATTTTATTTTATCGAAGCCATGCAGCAAGCGGCTTTGGAATTAGGCTTAAATGAAGATCAAGCAAAAACACTCAGCCTGCAAACCTTTATTGGCGCCAGCAAATTAGCCCAGCAGAGCCACGAATCACCAGCGACATTACGAAGCCAAGTAACCTCAAAAGGTGGTACTACCGAGCAAGCTATTTTGACCATGGAAAGTGCAACCGTGAAGTCATCAATCATCAAAGCGGCAAAAGCTGCAGCGGCTCGCTCAGAAGAGCTTGGCGATATTTTGGGTAAGGATTAATCGTGCTAACTAATGCATTGATATTTTTATTAAACACACTTCTTGGGCTCATGAGTCTTGCCTTTTTACTACGCTTTTATTTACAAGCGACCAATGCCCCCTTCCGAAACCCACTTTCACAAGCGGTGGTGACCATAACCGATTTTGCGGTCATTCCCGTGAGGCGGGTCGTGCCAAGCATGTTCAAGCTAGACGCCTCAACGCTACTGCTTGCATTTGTAACGCAATTCATCTTGCAGTTTGTATTGCGCTACTTAAGCGGCTTTCCATTTGCCTTGGCAGGAAATTCAATTTGGTTGGGATTAGCAAGCTTATCAGCGCTACATGTGGCTAACTTGAGTGTAGATTTATTTCTGTATGCAGTCGTTGCGCAAGCATTGCTGAGCTGGGTCAACCCGAACACACCCATTGCCCCAGCGTTAAATGCTTTGACAAGGCCAGTCTTTAATCCTATTCGAAGGTTAATTCCAGTATCCAGCGGCCTAGATTTATCAGCTTTGATTGCTGTTCTTGCCGCACAACTCCTTCAGATAGTAGTGTTTTCCCCATTGGAAACTGCTATCACAAAATTATTTTAAGCAGTCAAATCAACTTACATCAATACAACATCAAACGCTTCTTGTGAGTATTGGTTTTCCACCTGCAACGACACCGGCTTGCCGATAAAGTCAGACAAATTCGCCAAGCTTTGTGACTCTTCATCTAGCAACATCCCAATCACTTTTTGCGAGGCCAGCACACGAAACTCTCTCGCACTAAATTGTCTTGCATGACGCAACAGTTCTCGCAAAATTTCATAACATACGGTTTGCGCCGTTTTAAGCTCGCCACGTCCGCGGCAACTAGGACATGGCTCACAAAGAATATGTGCCAAACTTTCACGCGTGCGCTTACGCGTCATTTCAACTAGGCCCAAAGCAGATAATCCACTCACGCTGATACGTGCACGGTCTTTTTCAACGGCGCGTTTTAGTTCATGCATTACAGCCTCGCGCTGACTGTCTTCATCCATATCAATAAAATCAATAATGATAATGCCGCCCAAATTACGCAGTCTTAATTGGCGAGCGATACATTGAGAGGCTTCTAAATTAGTCTTGAAAATAGTGTCAGACAAGCTCTTGCCGCTGACAAAGCCGCCAGTGTTTACGTCCACTGTTGTTAATGCTTCAGTTTGATCAAAAATCAAATAGCCCCCTGACTTCAACTCCACTTTGCGCGACATGGCTTTTTCTATTTCAACTTCGATGTTGAACATATCGAACAAAGGACGCTCTCCTTGATAATGCTCTAAGCGCTTT
>CAMCTR010000101.1 GCA_945878605.1 Candidatus Methylopumilus universalis
CAAGCGGCCGCATTAATTTTAATGCCTATTATTTTTGCATTTATAAAATACTCAAGCTTATGTATTCCCACTAAAAAAACCAACGCCGCAATCGCCACTTTTAATGACACACCTATGCTGATAACGGTGATGATGGTGTTGGAAATGAGGTTGCCAATAACAGGGAGCAAGCCAGCAAAGAATGTGACAATGACCAAAGTTTTGTTGTAGGGCAAGTTCACGCCAAAATATGGCAAAACAATGAGTAAGAAAATCCCAGTGAGTAAAGTGTTAATTGCTGAAATTTTGATTTGCGCAAAGACGATATTTTCAAAAGCTTTGCCAAGTAACTGGATACGTTCGCGCATAGCCTTGGCAAAAGGTTGAGATTTGGCAAGCGCTGCAAATGAACTCATTGAAAGCATTAGCGCCACAACAACCGCGATTAGAATATGGGCGAAGGTGTGCAAACTTTCTTTTCCTGCTACCCCAAGTTCGCGGGTGTGCTCTTTAATTAAATCACTCACAGAGCCATTAAGCGAAAGCATGCTCTCAGGTAAATAGCTTAGTAATGTTGGCGGTAAGTCATTTTTAATATCGTTAACACTCTCACCAAGCTTGGCGGCTAATCCAGCTAAGTTTTGCTCGTTGCTTAAAGTGTTAGATAAAAACATCACTGCGCAGACAAAGACACCAATAAGAACCGTGGTAATCAGGGCGGCAGCTAAGATGCGCGCTAGCTTTTCTGGCATCGATAGGCTGAGCTTGTCACCCAATCTTTTGGTGAGCAAGTAAATCAGCATGCCGATAAGCAAGGTAGGCGCCATATGCAAAATTAACATCAAGCTGATAAGTGCAAAAATGGCAATAAAACTGCTGAGTTTGATATTGTTCATAGCGACTTCATGATAAATGGAAATTCATTATACTGAAATTAGCTCGAATGAATTGGTAGGCATGCCGAAAAATATGCCATCCCAACTTAATCTTTACTTTTGCTTTGTCCAAAGCGCAAATAAAGCATAGGTAATAAAATCAGTGTGAGCAGTGTTGCGCTCACCAAACCACCAATCACAACAATCGCCAAAGGGCGCAGAACTTCAGAGCCGAGGCCTGTTTAGAATAATAACGGAACTAAGCCAAAGGCCGCGATGCTTGCTGTCATCAGCAAAGGGCGTAACTGTCGATTCGCACCTTCGACGACGACTTACGCTAACGCCAGCCACACTTTCGCGCGAAACAAAGTACTCGGTTATCAAGAGGCTTAAAGCCATCTTCCATTCGTTTACCTACATGGCCAAAATCTTGCCATTTGCCAAGCATCATAAAAGCGTTAAATAGTGCTTGATTTGTTGATTTTGTATAAATTCTGATTTTGAGCGGGCTTTCTTATCAAATCCGATTTATAATTTCGCCTCTGTCGGTTTGGTCGAGCACCAAATCACATCCATTAAACAACTCCAAAAGAGAAGAAAATGACCACCAAAAATGCTGATATTGGCCTCGTTGGCCTTGCTGTGATGGGGCAAAATCTTGCCCTCAATATTGCCGACCACGGCTACACCATTGCGGTATACAACCGCGACCCTAAAAAAATGGTGAACTTTATTGAAGAATGTAAGAAGAATGAACCTTCACATGCAAATGTGGTGGGTCATGCGGATTTAGCTTCTTTCGTGTTGAGCATCAAGCGTCCACGTAAGATTGTTCTATTGGTAAAAGCGGGTAGCGCCACTGACGTGACGATTAATGCACTTCTTCCATTCTTAGAGCAAGGCGACATCATTATTGATGGCGGTAATGCTTTATGGACAGACACGATTCGTCGTGAAAAAGAATTAGCTGCGAAGGGCATCGACTTTATCGGCTCTGGCGTTTCTGGTGGTGAAACTGGTGCGCGTTTCGGACCTAGCTTAATGCCTTCTGGTACACGTAAAGCATGGGCGAGCTTAGAGCCAATCTGGCGGGATATTGCAGCTAAAGTTGATCCAAAAACGGGTGTGCCTTTAGAAGGCGGTTCACCAGGTAAGCCAGTTGAAGGCGGTTTCTCTTGTGCTGAATATATCGGCCCAGACGGCGCTGGTCACTACGTGAAGATGGTGCACAACGGTATTGAATATATCGATATGCAATTGATTTGCGAAGCTTATTGGTTGATGAAAAACTTGCTCGGCATGACTGCTGGCGAAATCGGTAAGATTTTTGAAGATTGGAACAAGGGCGAGCTATCTAGCTTCTTAATTGAAATCACTGGCGACATTCTTCAACAAAAAGACCCAATGGGTAAGGGTTTCTTAGTTGATATGGTGATGGACGCTGCGGGTCAAAAAGGCACAGGCCAATGGACAGCGGCCAATGCACTTGAATTAGGCGCGCCAGCCAATGCAATTGCAGCAGCAGTTTACGCGCGTGCGCTTTCAAGCTTGAAAGAAGAACGTGTTGAAGCAAGCAAGATTCTTAAAGGTCCAGTGATTAAAACTGAAGTGGATAAGAAAGAGATTATCGAAGCGATTAAAAATGCTTTATATTGCTCAAAAATCTGTGCTTACGCACAAGGCTTCCAATTGATTGATAAAGCACAAGTGGCTTACAACTGGAAATTGAACTTCGGTGAAATCGCTCAAATCTGGCGCGGTGGTTGTATCATCCGCGCACGTTTCTTGCAAAAAATCACGGATGCTTATGCACTTGATTCACGCTTGAAAAACTTGATGTTAGATCCCTATTTCACTCAAGCGATGAATGAAGGTCAAGCTGGCTGGCGTAAAGTGATTGCCTTAGCAGTGACGAACGGTATTCCTGCACAAGGTTTCTGCGCAGCGCTTTCATACTATGACGGCTACCGCAGTGCAGTGCTTCCAGCCAACTTGTTGCAAGCACAGCGCGATTACTTCGGTGCGCATACTTATGAGCGTGTTGATCAACCGCGTGGACAGTTCTACCACTTGGATTGGCCTGAAGCAGGTCGTCCGCAGTACGAAATTTAAGCTTTTAGCTTCTTGTTTTAGATTGAAAAAGGCACAGAGTTCATCTGTGCCTTTTTTATTGCCTGCAAAATGGGCTTGGTTGCTTATGGGCTGACGTAAGCTTTTAAGCCAATCAATCTAATCTTCTCCGCCACACTCTCAAGCCATTCTGGCGAAAGGCGACTTAAGCGAGGCGCTTCAGCTTGCATGGATGGTCTTGCAAGGCCATATAGATGCACACCTTGAATGGTCTCTTTAACTTCACTCAATAAAGCAATATAAGCAGCAATATCCTTTTCTATTGGGGCAATGTCATCAATCGCCACCATGCAAGTCTGCACAAAAGTTGGACAAGCTTCAGCGCATGCTTTGATGCGATTAATCACGCTTGGTATATTGATGTTCACATCATTGATTTTTGCAGCACCTTCAGAGGTGCCAGCATCCGCTTTAAACCATACTTCACCATTGATGCGAGCTAAATGCTTCATACTTTCTAAAACGAGAGATTTATCCATCAAGCTGCCATTGGTAATCAGGCGAACTTTAATAGGATGCGCGTTTGCTGGGTTCAATAAATCAAATTCATTCAACAGCTTTTCAACAATGTTAAGCACTTCAGGAAACTCTTTAGCGCTAGTGGGTTCACCATTGCCTGAGAATGCAATGTCTTGAAGCTTGCGGTCGCCTTCTGCGACATAGCGCTGCATAAAGTCACCATGCACAATGGACTTTAGAAAATCACGCAATTCTTTTTCGAGCAACTCAAGATTAATGGGTGGAGGAGCCCCACGTGTCAGATTAGGTACTTGGCAATAAAGGCAGCGCCAATTACAAGCATTATTGATATTGAGATTGATGCCGATTGAAACGCCGCCAGCGCGACGAGATACAACGGGATAAATGTAAGTTAAGCCACTAACATCACGGTTATGGTCTGCGACGGTAAGAAATTGGTCGTCAGCCATTTTTTAGAGAACGGTTTGGCAGGTTTGTGGATTGGAAAGTTTTTTCAGCGTATCAGGCGCTAAAATTTTGACGTAACGTTGTTTTACTTCAATGATGCCGTCATCGCTGAGCTTAGAAAATGTGCGGCTAATGGTTTCTAGTTTTAGCCCAAGGTAACTGCCAATCTCTTCACGGGTCATGCGTAAAACCATTTCGGATTGAGAAAACCCACGCGCATGCAAGCGTTGAACTAAGTTGAGTAAAAAAGCAGCCAAGCGCTCTTCTGCACGCATATTACCAAGCATCATCATCATGCCATTTTCACGGACGATTTCGCGACTCATAACTCTATGAACATGGCGTTGCAATGCTGGAATTTCGCGTGAAAGATCTTCAACGCTTGCAAATGGCATGATGCACACTTCAGCATCTTCAAGTGCAATAGCGCTACAGCTATGCTGGTCACTTACGATACCATCTAGACCAATAATTTCGCCTGCCATCTGAAAGCCAGTCACCTGTTCGCGACCATCTTCATTAACAACGCAGGTTTTAAAAAAGCCAGTTCGAATAGCATAAAGCGAAGTGAACGGATCCCCATTGGCATAAAGCATCTGCCCTTGTTTTACTTGCCGACGTTTTTCGATCATTTCATCGAGCTTTTTAATTTCACTCACTTCAAGGCCTATAGGCATACAAAGCTCACGAAGATTGCAGTTTGAACAGGCGACTTTGAAAGTGTTATCGATCATATCTTTTCATGCGGATCGTTTAGCACATAAGCATACCCTGATAAGGCTTTTGCGGGTAGATTTTGGAAATGTTAATTTTATGATTTTAAGGCGTATTTTGAGAATTTCCTTGCGTATTTAGGCTTGCTAATCGTTTGATTTATATCAAGGACTTTGAAGGCTAAGCTGTCACAGTGGCAATAAGTAAAAAATTGTAAAACTTAGGAAGCAAATGATGGCTGTTAGTCCAATTGCGGAGCCCGCAAAGCAAAAAACAATACAAAGCGAAACCGATGCTTTAAAAGTAATTACGCTTGAGATGTTGGAAAAGTATGACGCGGCTGGCCCGCGATATACCTCTTATCCAACTGAGGATCGTTTTGTGGACGCTTTTGGCGTTCAAGATTATCAACAAGCTTTAGACAAACGACGCGTTGGCGGCATGGCATTGCCTTTGTCCATTTATGTACACGTTCCGTTTTGTGAGTCGCTTTGTTTTTATTGTGCATGTAATAAAATCATCACCAAGCGCCATGAGCGTGGCACAGAATATTTAGAATACTTGCGCCGCGAGATGGATTTGCATATTGAGCACTTGGGCAAAGGCCAAACCATCAGCCAGCTTCATTTGGGGGGTGGGTCGCCAACTTTCTTTAATGATGAAGAGCT
>CAMCTR010000102.1 GCA_945878605.1 Candidatus Methylopumilus universalis
AAGCAATACGCGTAGCTTCCAGCCCGGCGCAACTGAACTCATCAGGCCGCTATGTTGGTCGATAGGAATACCGACGCCCAATAGCAATTCGCCAGCACGTGCTTCAGCCGTGTAGCCATCATATTCAGCAAACACAGCCTCCAACTCAGCCGCTTTCATGTAATCATCTTCGGTCGCATCTGGGTTCATGTAGAGGGCATTTTTTTCCACATTGGCTTGCCACATTTGCTCGTGACCCATCATCACCACATCAAGCACGCGTTGATCTTCGTAGCCAAATTGGTCTTGGCGTAGCCATGCCATCCGCTCATTGCTGTCCAAAGCAATATTGCCTGCTGATGGTTCAAGTACGCCCGCTAAGATTTTCATAAAGGTTGATTTCCCACAACCATTCGCGCCGATGAGGCCGTAACGATTGCCGTCTCCAAACTTTACCGAGACGTTTTCAAAAAGTGGCTTAGCGCCAAACTGCATGGTGATGTTATTGCTAATAAGCACGGTTAGTTCCTAAAGTCTTTTAATTGAGTATGTATAAATTAAAACTTGTTTCTAATGACCACTTCGTCCATCGCAAGCTGCCCGCTGCGTGGCCTCGCTTCTTTTATTGCTTTGCCCACAGTGATAAACATAGTGGGTATATGGTCTGCTGGTAGATTGAGCAGTGTTGCCACAGCATCAAAATCAAAGCCATCCATCGGGCAGGTATCGTAACCCATTTCTTTTGCGGTGAGCATAATGTTCATTGCTGCCATGCCGCAAGAGCGCATGGCTTCGTCACGTTGCGCTTGTTCATTGCCAGTATAATATTGGGTAATGGCAGGCACTAAAATATCAGCAATAGCCTTAGGCGCGTCTTTCCAATAGCGTTCTGGCTGTTTGTCCCAAGCTTGCACATCCGCCACGAGTACAATCAGCAATGAGGCTTCTGTGACTTGCGCTTGATTCCAGCTTACTAGTTGAATTTGCTGACGTAGCTCCGCATCATCCACCAACACAAAACGCCAGTGCTGAATATTAAAAGCGGTGGGGGATAACATCGCCAGCGACATTAATTTGCTCACTTCATCTTCGCTTAATCTGTGTGTTGGGTCGTAAGCCTTGATCGAGCGGCGTGTTTCTATGGCGGTAGTGACATTCATCTATCAAATCTTTTCTTAATAAGTAATCGTAATAATCTCTAAATTTAAATCGCCTGCTGGACGTTTCCAGCTTACGCTATCGCCAATGATGTGGCCTATGAGCGCGTTTGCCAATGGCGAGGCAAAGCTTACCGTATTTAATGCAATATCTGCTTCATCTTCACCCACGATTTGAAAGTGATGTTGTTCACCTTCGTCATCTTCAACTGTCACCTTTGTGCCAAATACGACAGTGACAGGCTTTTCATTGTTTGGTGTGTCTACCAAAATTGCTTGTTCCAGACGGGCTTGAATATAACGCAAATCCCTATCCACCATGGCTAGTTTTTGAACAGCAGTTGGATCTTCTTTCTTTGGCGCTAGTAATTCGCGCTCATTGAGTAAGCCACCTTCTATTGTTTTTAACTGCTTTAGGCCATTTGGCGTGACATAGTTGGGAAGCACGCTGATTGGCCGCTCTAGCAGGTCAGTGCCAGCAAGCTCTAAATCATCCTCTTTTACAAAGCCACGACTCAAAACTTATTCCCACTCGATGGTTGCAGGCGGTTTTCCTGACACGTCATACACCACTCGGTTGATGCCGCGCACTTCATTGATGATGCGGTTCGATACTCGGCCTAATAGGCTATAAGGCAGCTCTGCCCAATTGGCCGTCATAAAGTCGCTCGTCACAACAGCGCGAAGTGCGACTACATAATCATAAGTACGTCCATCACCCATCACGCCGACTGATTTTACTGGTAAGAACACCGTGAAGGCTTGGCTAGTGAGTTCATACCAATTTTTGCCAGTGGCTTCATCTTTGGTATTGCGTAATTCTTCAATGAAAATGGCATCGGCGAAGCGGAGTAAATCAGCAAATTCTTTGTTGACTGCGCCCAAAATACGCACCCCAAGGCCTGGGCCTGGAAAAGGATGGCGATACACCATGTCGTGCGGTAAACCAAGTGCTACGCCAAGTTCTCGCACTTCGTCTTTAAATAAATCACGCAGTGGTTCTAGCAGTTTTAAGCCTAACTTCTCTGGCAAGCCGCCCACGTTGTGGTGGCTCTTAATCGTTACAGCCTTTTTAGACTTAGCACCGCCAGACTCAATCACATCTGGGTAAATCGTACCTTGGGCGAGCCATTTTGCATTCGCGAGTTTTTTAGCTTCAGATTGGAATACTTCGACGAATTCTTTACCGATAATTTTACGTTTTGCTTCAGGGTCAGAGACGCCTGTGAGTTCACCCATAAATTGCTCGGTCGCGTCGACGTGAATGACTTTGGCATGTAAGCGGCCAGCAAACATTTCCATCACCATCTTGCCTTCATTGAGACGAAGCAAGCCGTGGTCAACGAATACGCAAGTGAGTTGGTCGCCAATCGCGCGGTGAATCAATGCGGCGGCAACGCTAGAATCTACGCCACCTGACAGGCCAAGAATCACTTCTTCGTCGCCCACTCGCTCACGAATTTTAGCAACGGCCTCTTCAATATAATCGCCCATCACCCAGTCGGCTTTAGTTTTGCAGATGTCTAATACAAAGCGGCGAAGCATCGCATCGCCTTGCTTGGTGTGGGTGACTTCTGGGTGGAATTGCACCGCGTAGAATTGACGTGCTTCGTCAGCCATCGCAGCAATTGGCGTGGTGTCATTGCTGGCGATGACTTTGAACCCAGCAGGTAACTCAGTCACTTTATCGCCGTGGCTCATCCATACATCAAGCAAGCCGTGGCCTTCAGCGTTGGTGCTATCTTGAATGCCGTCAAAAAGCGCAGAGTGGTTGCGTGCGCGCAGCTGGGCAAAACCAAATTCACGTTTAGTGCCAGCTTCAACTTTACCGCCTAATTGTTGTGCCATGGTTTGCATGCCGTAACAGATGCCTAGTACTGGCACGCCTAGCGTAAATACTGCGTCAGGGGCTTTGTCGGTGTCTTCTTCATACACGCTGGCATGGCTACCTGAAAGCACGATGCCTTCTGCGCCAAAGTTGCGTACAAATTCATCAGAAACGTCGCAAGGATGCACCTCACAGTAAACATGGGCTTCGCGAATACGGCGTGCAATCAATTGCGTGACTTGTGAGCCGAAGTCTAAAATTAGAATTTTTTGATGAGACATAAAAAGTAAAAAGCCTATACGCTAAAAATAACGAAGGGCAAACGACTTTGAAGTTAAACATCAAAGCGGTTTGCCCAACAAAAGTCGGTTAAGAATTAATCAATATGATAATTCGGTGCCTCTTTAGTAATTTGTACATCATGCACATGCGATTCACGCATCCCCGCTGAGGTGATCTGCACAAACTCAGCCTTGCTCCGCATTTCATCAATCGTCTTGCAACCCACATAGCCCATCGACGCACGTAAGCCACCCATTAACTGATGCACCACGGCAATCATGCTGCCTTTGTAAGGCACGCGACCTTCAATGCCTTCAGGCACTAATTTGTCTGCATTGCCATTGTTTTCTTGGAAATAGCGGTCGCTAGAGCCTTTTTGCATCGCACCGATAGAGCCCATGCCGCGGTATGACTTATATGAGCGGCCTTGGAATAGCTCGATTTCGCCAGGGGCTTCTTCGGTGCCAGCAAACATGCCGCCCAGCATGACTGAGTATGCCCCTGCTGCAATCGCTTTAGAGATGTCGCCAGAGTAGCGGATGCCGCCGTCAGCAATAAACGGCACGCCTGTGCCACGTAACGCTTCTTCAACATTGCTCACAGCAGTAATTTGCGGAACGCCCACGCCCGCCACGATACGTGTGGTACAGATAGAACCTGGACCGATGCCGATTTTAATGCCGTCAGCACCTGCATCCACTAGTGCTTTAGCCGCAGAACCTGTGGCAATGTTGCCACCAATGACCTGCACTTGTGGGAAGTTCTTTTTAACCCAAGTCACGCGATCTAACACGCCTTGTGAGTGACCGTGTGCGGTATCCACCACAATCGCATCCACGCCAGCTTCAACCAAAGCAGCTACCCGATCTTCAGTGCCATCACCCACGCCAACTGCTGCGCCAACACGTAAACGACCTTTTTCGTCTTTACAGGCCAATGGATGGTCGCTTGATTTTTGAATATCTTTAACAGTAATAAGCCCTTTAAGATTAAAGGCCTCATCAATCACCAAGACACGCTCTAAACGATGTTGGTGAAGAAGTTCAATGACTTGTTCGCGGCTTGCGCCTTCACGCACCGTCACCAAACGGTCTTGCGGGGTCATGATGTTAGCGATGGATTGATCGAGATTGGTTTCGAAGCGCAAATCGCGGTTAGTCACAATGCCAACTACTTTAGTCCCATCCACCACAGGCAAGCCGGAGATTTTATGTAAGCGTGTGAGCGCTAAAACGTCGCGCACTGTCATGTAGGGTTGAATGGTGACTGGGTCATTCACCACGCCAGATTCAAATCGTTTAACACGAGAAACATGAATCGCCTGCATTTCAGCCGTCATGTTCTTATGAATAATGCCCATGCCGCCTTCTTGTGCCAAAGCAATGGCAAGCGGCGCTTCTGTCACGGTATCCATCGCAGCGGATACAACAGGAATATTAAGACGAATAGTGCGCGTTAATTGAGTAGCGAGACTGACTTCGCGAGGGAGTACATTAGAGTGCGCTGGTACCAACAAAACATCATCGAATGTAAGCGCATTTTGCAACAATCGCATGGTGAATATTCCTTGCTTCCAAAACAAGATTATACCGACTTGTCGGTCACCCGACAATCATGAAACACGTTTTGTCAGGAGATTTTGCTTAACTGGAGGCTTGAAAGTGACTTACTCAGCAATATCACCGCCACCTTTTTTCATGACTTTACCTTCAGCGGCACGTTGGCGGCGGACTTCTTTAGGGTCAGCAATGAGTGGGCGGTAGATTTCAACACGGTCTAGATGACGTAGCTCAGCATCTAATTTACTGAGCTTTCCAAACACGCCAATTTTATTGACGGCTAAATCAATTTCTGGAAATTTAGCCAATACGCCAGAGGCTTTAATCGCGGCTTCGGCATTACTGCCTGTGGGGACTTTGACCGGCAAAATCACTTGTTGGGTTGGGAGGGCGTAAGCCACTTCGACCATCATTTCTTCAGAATTCATATTTGCAAAAAACTTTCAGTTTAATTATTTGAATATATTGTCGGCACGC
>CAMCTR010000103.1 GCA_945878605.1 Candidatus Methylopumilus universalis
ACTGCGGACAAGAGCAACAGGTAAATTAGGTTTGACTGTGTATCCCATGCAAACGCCCATGATGGGATGTAGGCGATCATTGAGATGACCGCTACCGTGCAGAGCATCACTAAACCAAATTGCAGTGTTGCAACACCTGCGCGCAACATCAATGCCTGACGCGCTTCATCCCCTCTGGTTTGAATGAATGTGGGCAGTAGATTTCTTAATTGATCGTATTTAACATGAAGCCACTTGCAATGCATCACTCTCAATACCACCTCAGCTTCCAATATGCCTATCGAAAACGATGCCAAAATAGAAGTAAAACTCATTTTTTAGATTTAAGGTAACGATAAAGGCGCTTAAGTGGATACCAAACCACCCCGATCACCAAAATCAATAATCCGGCCAGAATACCGAGTACCGAGGCAAGGGCACCCACCCCCAAGCCCGGCCCAATATAAGCTGTGGCCATGCTGGGCGTCATCATTAAGCTCAATGCAGTCATCAGGAAGAGTGTCTTCATCTTCATCCTATAGCTTAAAACAATCTAAAAACAATGCGACTTAGGCCCGCTAATGCCCGATCCCGGGATCTCGACACCCAACTACCGGTCGATCTTCGAGATCTTAGAGCCCTCAAGCGAGATGTTCGCCATCAGGCCACGATTGAGCAAGATCACCGCGATCACCGGGTCCTTGATACTGTCGGTATTAACACCCTTACCTGCGCCCGCATCGATCACCGCGATGCTGCCATCCACCCCAACATTCCATCCGTCGGTCTGCCTAAACTTGTCGAAGGCGCCCTTGTCCATAAAGAGAATAATCTCAGCGCGCTCTTGGGCACCAATCTGTATCCCCACGGAGGCCGCTGCAATTGAATAGTAATCCACCGTCTTGCCACCCACCAGCAGCGCACCCTCACCATACTCGCCGCCAACCACGAAGCCGGCCTTGATCACACTCGGGAACACCAGCACGCCGTTCGCCTTGGCGACCAACTCCTTATTACCAGACGCGAGGTGATAGAAATCCTTGAGCACGCTCGCCACATCAGCATCAATCTCTGCCCTGTCAGCCGCCGCCGACATCATCGGTAGGCTGATCAACATCAGGACACTTAACAATCGCTTCATCATCTTTTCATCCACTCTCGAGGTCGGGACCGTCAATAGACTGCCCCACCAAACTAACGTCCACAGGGAACCCCATCTTCAGAAAGAATAAACGCATCGAGCATACAGTCTGAAAGTGATAAGAAACTTATAAGGCTTGGACACTATGCGCCATTAGCACTCTTTATTTGTAGACCACAACAGCAAACTGTAGCTCAGCTTGTAGATCAAAATTCCAGCTAACCAAAACCAGATAAGAGCCCGCGTATTATCGTAGAGACTTACCGAAAAAAAGGCGCTCATTGCCATAATAAACCATATGGGTAAAGAGGTTAAGCTATTATTTGAGATCCAAGAGCCTTGGTCATTGTTTCGCACGCGCTTAATTAAATGATAGATCAATTGATGCATATGCCTATCATCTGGTATATCAAGCCTCGTTTTTAGCAAAATCGTTCGACGAAAGATGCTGTATAAAGTCTCAAAAATGGGGTAACCAAGGAGCGTGGCACCAAACCAAGGAGAGACACTTGGATTGCGATTTAATAAAATCAAAAAAATCACCGCGCTTAAAAATCCCAGCAGATAAGCCCCGCCATCTCCCATGAAAATTAACCCCCTGGGCCAATTCCAAACAAAGAACCCGAGGATTGCCATACCAACAAACAAGCTCAGCATGAGCACTGTTTGGTCACCCAACAGATAGGCGACATAAGCAAGGCTCGTGATCATAATCAAGCTAACGCCAGCTGAAAGGCCGTTAAAACCATCGATCATATTGAAGCTATGGGGGACCCCCCCCACCACAAATATCGTAAATGCAACCGCTATTGGTGGCCATGCAAACCAGGCATCAAGCCAAGAAATATTTAACGTGTGAATCATCGCACCAAGTGAGATCGCCGCAATACCCGCTGACACAAATGAAAACAATAACCTCAAGGACACAGAAACGCGCTTGGTAAGATCCTCAATAAGGCCAACGACAAACACGGGAAAGGCTGACATCAGCAGCAAGCCCAGTTGAACAGTGCCATCGCCTTTAGGGTCTTCAAAGATCGCCATCAAGCCAAAGCCAACGAGCAGACCAGCCATGATCGCAATACCGCCAATCCGAGGGACCGGCACAGCATGAAACTTCTGGATGCCAGTAGTATCATGATCGTGCGTTATAGTTGCATGTAAATGCTCATAACGTTTAATCAGATAGCAGATGAGAAAAACGATGAAGCACGATGCGATTGCTATCATTGATACTTGAACTATTTGCATGAGAACGACCTAAACTAAGTAAGAAAGGACCGTTAAACTTCGCAAAAAAGCCAAAACAGAATTAGATAATAAAATATTAACCATTAACCATTAATGGTTACATTGTGTAATCATATACTAAACATTCATCTAATTAATAATTATACTTTATATTTCAAGCTTATCAAAATCTGAACAGTTTTTATGCCATTTTTTCCAAAAGTGCTCGCGATTAAAAGCGTCACAATCGAGTTATTTAGTCTTATTAATGGCTTGATTCTTTTTGCTGCTTCTATTCAAACATGCAGCATTATTTTATGGCTTAACTTTTTTACAAAAGCATTATATGTACATTAAGAAAATTGGCTGAGACGAAAAGCGCCAGATTTGCTAAAATTAAAACTCCATTTCAGGATAAATCATTTTTGTTAATGTTAAGTAAAAAAGAGCTACCTCGTTGGGCAGCAGACTGGTTGCCAATTATCATTGGCCTTTTATGCCTTTATTTGCCCATGTACTTCGAACTCAGCACTTCGCTATGGCCAAATGATGAATACACTCAAGGCCCCATGGCGTTAGCCATTACTTTATTTTTATTATGGCAAAAACGCGCACACTTTACCAGCGCCTCCATCCAAGCTCATGGCCTGGGTGGCTTATTAAGCAACAAACCCCTAAAAAATTCCATGTCATGGGTGACTATAATTGGCACCTTGTTATTAATATTGGGGCTCATTTGTTATTTATTGGGTTACTTCTTAGAGAGCTTTATCATGCAAATTGGCTCACAGATCCCGGTCTTTACTGGGATTTTGCTGATCACTAGAGGATTTTCAATGGTGAGGGCGATTTGGTTTCCACTATTCTTTATTGTTTTCATGATCCCCCTTCCGGGCGCTCTTGTTGACGCATTTACATTACCAATGAAGCTGGCCGTGTCAAATGTAGTTGAAAATATTTTATTTTACTTTAACTACCCGATTGCACGTGAGGGAGTCATGCTGCACATAGGCCAATACAAATTAATGGTCGCTGATGCCTGCGCTGGCCTCCACACATTATTATCACTCGAAGCGATGGGATTGCTTTATCTGCATTTGGTTAATCATGATTCGCTCTTCAGAAATATTAGCCTAGCTGCGCTCATCATCCCCATCTCGTTCATTGCTAACGTCATACGCGTGATCTTTCTGGTTTTGATCACCTTTTATTACGGAGATTCAGTCGGGCAAGGCTTTGTTCATGGCTTTGCCGGCATACTATTATTTTTGGTCGCGTTGTCGCTAATAATCTTGATAGATGCAGCCCTACAGAAATTCACACATCAACCGCAATGAAGTTTCACTGGGATTATTTAGATGCTTAATCTTAAATTTAATCATGTATTGATTGGTCTGGTTTTAGTTTTTTCTGCAGCCTGCGAACTTTTATTAACCCCATCAAAACACTTAGTTGATCAAGACACGGTTAAAGTTAATTTAGAACGCATGATTCCTAAAGATTTTGCAGGATGGCATCAGGATGATCATGCTATTGCAAATATCGTTGAATCAAGTACCAATCCTGCACTTAGGCTTATATACAACCAAAATCTCGTTCGAACTTACGTAAACAAAGACGGACGGCGAATAATGCTAAACATCGCGTATGGAAGAAATCAAACCAACGAGGGGAGGTTGCATTTCCCTGAAGTTTGCTACAGGGCCCAAGGCTTTACGGTTTCTGATACGACGACGGATTTATTGAGTAACAGTTTTGGCCCTATCTCCGTCAAAAAATTTTTGGGGACCATGGGCACCAGGATTGAGCCTGTGACTTACTGGATTAGTTATGGTGATTTTGGTGTCACTGATTCAACACAACTAAAGCTTTTAAAATTAAAATATGTCTTTTCAGGTACGATCCCGGATGGGATTTTATTTAGAGTATCAAGCATTAATAATCAAACGAATGAATATGTTTTACATGAGAAATTTATCAAAGATTTAATTGCCTCATTCAGTGACGCAGACAGAAATCGGCTCATAAAAATAAAGTAAGATCGGCTTCTTTAATATGACCATTCGTCACCATTAGGTGATCAATCTTGAATGCAGGGTATTTTAGTTTGGTCACCCTAATTGCACGCGCAGGGGTTCGAAGCGTTTTTTAGTGCATCATGCATGCCATTTTTTAGTACTTATATCTCGGACTAATCTCTCATAAGCTTCAACTTTATTTAATCAAAATCACTTCCCAAGAATCATTTCCCTCTGCGCAAGTATCGGTAAAAGAGTTGCTTGCGCTCAAGAGATTTTTCGTCCTGACTTCCACTAGCGGATGCGCTCTTAATAAACGCTATCACAATCCCCGAAATAAAGCCAAGCAGGGTAAAAATGATTAGCATTAACAGACCATTCGGCTTTGAAGGGTACTCTGGCGGCTGGGCTTTATCCACCACTTGGATCAGAACTGCATCTTTTGATTCATCGATTCTTGCTAGCTCTAACTGCTTATTCAAAAACTCCAGCTTAGCCTCCAGATCTCTCACATTGCGCATTCTGCGTGTATAGTACATATTAGTTTCTGGTAACTTACCCGTTGACAACCTTGAATCACCTTGGACGGTATTGGTTTGCTCAAGCTTTTTTAATTGAGTGCGAAGGCCTGCAATAACTTCTTGCAGGCGTTGGTAGTTTGGATTCTTCTCAGTGGCATAACCATGCATCGCAGCAAGCTCAGCTTCTCTAGATGCTATTTCAGCACGCATACTTGAGACTGATTGAAGAAATAGCGCACTTTGCCTGTCGATCGCGACAACGCCTGTTTTTTCTTGCAGGCGCTTTAATTCAATTTCGGAAGACGCTA
>CAMCTR010000104.1 GCA_945878605.1 Candidatus Methylopumilus universalis
GGCAATTGATGCTTACGCAGGGCAATCTCAATCTCCATACCAGAATCTGCATAGTTACCAAGAATCTCTACCACCTTACCAATCGGCTTAGCATAGGCGGACGGCTGTTCAATGAGCTCAACCACTACCACTTGCCCAGCTTTTGCCTGCAAGTCTTGGCCGGGGGGCACCAAAATATCTTGATTGATACGCTTATCTTCAGCCGCAACTAAGGTCACACCTTGCTCACGAATTAAACGGCCAACTAATTTTTTAGTTGCGCGCTCAAGCACTTCAACAATCTTGCCCTCTGGACGGCCTTTGCGGTCAAAGCCAGACTGGCGAACCATGGCACGGTCACCGTGGATGACTTGTGACATTTCGCGGGGAGATAAAAATAAATCATCCCCACCGTTATCAGGAATCAAGAAACCAAAGCCATCAGCATGACCTTGAATCTTGCCTGCGATTAAATGAAGTTTCTCGGCAATACATAAGACATTTTTGCGGTTACGCATAATTTGCCCTTCACGCTCCATCGCATTAAGGCGACGGCTAAATATCTCTTTTTCGTCCTCACCAATCTCAAGCAACTCGTACAAGTCTTCAACGTGCAAAGGCACGCCCTGATCTGTCATCATTTGCAGAATGAACTCGCGACTAGGCAAGGGGTTTTCGTAGTTCGCAGACTCTCGTTGAGCATGCGGATCCGCTTGTCTTTTTGCGTCTCGCGGTGTTTTTTTATGAGCCAAAGCTTATTATTCCTATTAGATTATTTCTTTTATTAACTCTTGATTTTCTTGCATTAAAATCCACCCCTCGTAGTATAGCCCAAATGGCGGAATTGGAAGACGCGCATGGTTCAGGTCCATGGGCCTTCGGGTGTGAAGATTGAAATCCGCTTTGGTGCGACAGAGAACTTAATTCAGCGCATCATTACATCTTTTTCCCTACTGATATATGGGGCCACAACCCTATAAAGCAAGCCATCCTCAATATATTCTCGCAATTCATTTAAACTTTTATTACAAAAGAGATAGACAAAGCTAATTCAAAACCGTAATATCACTCAACTGTACGAACGTACAACAAAGATAATAAGGGTGAAAAACATGAATCCATTAAATTTTATAAGCAGCTACAACCGTAAACATACCAACAACGTTGCGGAAATCTATACGCGCACATCCAATAAAAGCGCCTACATCCCGCTTTACAACCAAGTCGCATCAGCAGGCGTTGCAAACCCTATGCATATCGAAGCAAGACTTAGCGCTGATGACATGCTGGTTAAAAACCCAATGGCGACCTACTTTGTTCGCGTGAAAGGTGATTCAATGCTAAATGCAGGCATTATTGATGGAGACGTTGTAGTAGTAGACCGCTCGTTAGAACCAAGCATTGGTCACATTGTGCTTGCAGAAGTGGACGGTGAGTTTACGGTGAAATACTTAGGCCAACAACAACTACTTCCAGCGAATACCAACTGCCAAGCGTTAAATTTTGCTGATGCCCAAAGAATTGCAATTATTGGTGTAGTAACAGGCTCTATGCGTAGATTTGTGTAATTAATAAAAGTGGCGGAGAGAGCGAGATTCGAACTCGCGACAGGGGTAACCCTGTGCCACCTTTCCAGGGTGGTGACTTAAACCACTCATCCATCTCTCCGTGGGTGGCGGATTATAGCGCAACTACAGCCGCTTATAAATTCATTTTCAGTTCGCCTCAGAATCTCGTCTTGATGTAAAATAGCGTTTGGCGGGCCTCCCCGCATTGTAAGATAGCCAACCTGGTCAGGTCCGGAAGGAAGCAGCCACAACTATTAAGCAAGTGCCGGGGGTTTGGCTCGCCTCCTACCGTTTAACAAAAAACAATCTAGATCAAATAGCTTTTTATTTGCCGTTTTCACCGCAATTTTTTAGCCATTTTGTGAAAAATTAAGCTAAAGTTAAGGCCTTATTTATTAAGCTAGCTATTCGATGAGTTACCAAGTTCTCGCGCGTAAATGGCGCCCTAAGTCATTTGAAACACTCATCGGCCAAGAGCATGTGGTACGCGCTTTGACCAATGCGCTTGAGCAACAACGCTTGCATCATGCCTACCTGCTTACAGGCACTCGCGGCGTCGGCAAAACCACCATCGCTCGCATCCTAGCTAAATCCCTCAATTGTGAAACTGGCATTACAGCGCATCCTTGTGGGGTATGTTCTGCGTGTGTAGATATCGACAAAGGTCGCTTTATTGATTTAATCGAGGTGGATGCAGCTTCTAATACCCAGGTCGACAACATGCGCGATCTGCTAGACAACGCACAATACGCGCCTACCGCTGGCCGTTTTAAGGTATACATCATTGACGAAGTGCACATGCTTAGCCGTAGCTCATTTAACGCCATGCTTAAAACGCTAGAAGAGCCGCCAGCACACGTTAAATTCATTCTTGCAACGACTGACCCGCAAAAAATGCCTGTGACCGTACTTTCACGTTGTTTGCAGTTCAATTTGCGTCAAATGGCCAGCACTTCAATTACTGAACACTGCCAATCTATTTTGAAAGCGGAAAACATCCCTTTTGAAGTGCCTGCACTGCAACTAATTGCCAAGGCTGCTTCTGGCAGTATGCGAGATGCCCTTTCATTGCTAGACCAAGCGATTGCTTATGGCAGCCAAAGCGTTCAAGAAAAAGAAGTCCGTACCATGCTAGGCGCAATCGACCAAAGCTATTTAATCGAACTCTTAAAAGCCCTGATACAAAACAATGGCGAAGCTTTGATGAGCCAAGCCAAAGCGATGTCAGAACGCAGCATTGCTTTTGACGCTGCATTGGGTGATCTCGCTAATCTTCTACAGCAGGTTGCCATGACGCAAGTTGTGCCAAACAGCATTGCCTTGGATTTACCGGAGCGCCCTGCTTTGCTTGATTTAGCGCAACAACTTAGCGCGGAAAAAGTACAGCTTTACTATCAAATCGCCCTACTCGGTCGTCGCGATATTGGCCTAGCACCTGACGAATATGCAGGTTTTACCATGTCTTTGCTTCGCATGCTGGCCTTTAATCAAAGCGACGCTGCAACACCTGTAATCAAATCAGGCGGGCCAGTTTCAAACCAAGCAACTAGCCAAGCACCAAGGCCATCAGCGAGCGCAGCATTAAAAACGGTTGAAGTTGCTCCACAAATAGCAACTTTAGCCGTGAGTGAGCCAGTAGCATCTTCACCAACAATCTCATCTGAACCAGAAGTTGCGCCATCAGTGATGGAGGCCTTACAAGCGCCTGTTGAAGCACATATCGATGCTTATACAGATGCGCCCGTAGAAGCTCAAAACTTTAGCGAAGAAGCATTTAATGAACCTGCTTCAATGCAAGAGGAACTTCCTGAACAAAGATTAGAGACGAGCGCTGAAAATAGTTTGGTTCAATTTAACGGCAACTGGCGTAGCTTAGTTGATGCATTAAAGCTAGGCTTGGCGAGAACCTTGGCACAAAATTGCGAGTTGGAAAGCTTTGATGAAAACAACATCAACCTAACGGTGCCCGATTTACAAAGACACTTGTTGGACCCTAATTATCAAGAGAAGTTAAGCGCGTCAATTAATCAGCATTTCGGCAGAAAAATTAAGCTCAGCCTAAAAGTAGGCGGCACAGGCAATACGCCAGCCAAACAGATTTTTGAAGAGAAAGTTGCCGTGCAATCAGAAGCTGAAACAGCCATACAACAAGATGATTTTGTGCAGGCCCTCATGAAGGATTTTGGTGCAAATATTATCCCGTCTAGCATTAAACCAATTTAATCTAATATCAAAGCAAACTACTAATTTATAAAGGAAATAAAAAATGATGAAGGGTGGAATGGGCAATCTAATGAAACAAGCCCAAATGATGCAAGAGAACATGAAGCGTGCGCAAGCTGAACTTGCAAACGCTGAAGTTGAAGGCGTTGCAAGCAATGGTTTGGTGAAAGTGCTCATGACTTGCCGCAACGAAGTAAAACGCGTCAGCATTGATGACAGCGTGATGGACGACAAAGAAACCCTTGAAGACTTAGTGCTGATTGCCATTAAAGATGCCATCAGTAAAGCAGAAAAGACTTCTGAAGCCCGCATGAGCGGCCTCATGCCTGCTGGCATGAAAATGCCTTTCTAGAACTTTAGAGCCCTCGTGCAAACCCCTGCAAGTTTAGATCAACTCATTGAGGCTTTACGCTGCCTACCCGGCGTAGGCCCAAAATCCGCCACACGCATGGCATACCATCTACTGCAACGTGATAGAAAAGGTGCGAACAAACTCGCCTCTGCACTAGATACTGCATTACAAGTCGTCAGCCATTGCCAACTATGTAATACATTTAGCGAACAACCTATTTGCCCAATGTGTGCTTCAGGCTCACGTGACAGCAGCACACTTTGCGTGGTTGAAATGCCAACCGACATGATGATGATGGAACAAACGCACGCCTATCAAGGTATGTACTTTGTGCTGATGGGGCGCCTATCGCCACTAGATGGCATTGGCCCTAAAGAAATCCATTTAGAAAAGCTACTTAAACGCGCCCAAGACGGCTTGGTGAAAGAAGTAATACTTGCCACCAACTACACTGTTGAAGGTGAAGCCACAGCACACTACGTCAGTGAGCTTCTCAACAAGCATGGCGTGAAAATTACACGCATTGCCCGTGGCATGCCGATGGGCGGTGAAATCGAGCATGTGGACGCAGGGACATTGGCGCAAGCCATGATGGAGCGACGAAGCGTCTTATAAAAAACCAAACATCGAATAGACAGCAAAAAGGCCCATTTTCACCGGCCTTTTCATTAACAATTTTGCTACAAACAAATACTTCTTAGAAGTGTTTGTAATGTTTCTTCAATTGCTTAATCACTTCCCATTGTGTTTTCAAGCCTTTTGGGAACTCAACATAGTCACCGGCTTTGATTGTTAAAGTTTCGCCACCTTGTGGAGTTACTGTGAATTCGCCTTCCAAAACGTATGCTTTTTCAGTCATACCGAAATCAAGTGGAAATTTTGATGGTGCGCAATCCCAGATACTCCATGAAGAAACACCCAACTCTTGCAATTTTTCTTGAGAAGGATTGTGATCAATAATAATTTGGCTCATTTGTTATCCTAAATTTAAAACATTATAAAAATAAAGCCGCAAACATGAAATTTGCAGCTTTAGAAAATTCTTGGCGGAAGAGGTGA
>CAMCTR010000105.1 GCA_945878605.1 Candidatus Methylopumilus universalis
AAACACAAAGCCATCTTGGGTAATCTCATCAATTGCTGAGATCAGTTTCTTTCCGACGCGCGTAAAAAAATCATGGTTACTTAATGTTTGCTTGCCTTGGGCGGCGCCATTTGTTTGACCATCTTCTTCAAACGCAAAAATCAAATCAATATCAGATGACACATTAAGCTCAAAACCGCCAAGCTTACCCATGCCAATCACAATCATAGACTGCGGCTTTCCACTCTCACCCATCGGCTCGCCATAAGTTTCTTTAAGCCAAGTCTCGATATGCGCCAAAGCAACATTCACCGTCACTTCAGCCAAATCACTCACCGTCTGCATGACCTCCGCAAGTTGAGCCAGTCCATTTAAGTCGCGCACAATTGTTCGTAACATCACACGCTGACGGAGTTTGCGCAAAGCGCGTTTCAAGTTTGCTTCATCATCAATAACTTGCGTAGCAAGATAGCCAAGCATTTCATTCCGACTCAACGCGCAATCCATCTTCCCCATCAAATCTGGCAACAAATCCACATCACCCGTTAGCAGTCGCCTGACGAAAGGGCTGCAAGCAATTGCATGTTTTACTTTGGCATATTCTGGCCTTAATTCAATTTCTGATGAGCTGTACATGTAATTTCTTTAAATCCTTAAATCTCAAATACAAAAAAGTCTGCTATTAAAAATGCGCTGAACTGGCTAGAAATAGGCCTTGAAAATGTTATTATTCAAGTTAAGAAAGCAGCACTAAATTCTAAACCTTTTCATACAAAAATAATTAAAGTTCTATCGGGGGAAATGTAATGTCATCAATCGAGTCCGTGCTCACCGAAAATCGCGTGTTTGCACCTATTCCAGCATTCAAACAAAATGCGACCGTTTCTGGATTAGCCGCTTATCAAGTCTTATGCCAACAAGCTGAACAAGATTACAACGGCTTTTGGGCAAACTTAGCTCGCACCGAGCTAGATTGGCACCAACCCTTCACTCAAATTTTAGATGAAAGTAAGGCCCCTTTTTATCGCTGGTTTTATGATGGCGAGTTAAACGCCTCTTACAATTGCATCGACCGCCACCTTGCCACCCAGGGCAATAAAACCGCCATTATTTTTGAAGCCGATGATGGCGCTGTATCCAAAATTAGTTACAAACAATTACACCAACGTGTTTGCCGCTTTGCCAACGCGCTAAAAGACCAAGGCATCACTTTAGGTGACCGTGTCATTATTTACTTGCCGATGGGCATTGAAGCCGTTATCGCCATGCAAGCTTGCGCCCGGGTTGGCGCCATCCATTCCGTGGTGTTTGGCGGCTTCTCAGCTAAAAGCTTGCACGAACGGATTACCGACGTTGGCGCGAAATTAGTCATCACGGCTGATGCTGGCATGCGCGGCGGTAAAGCCGTTGTGCTCAAAACAGCAGTAGATGAAGCTTTGGCTTTAGGTGGCTGTGAAGCCGTCACCAAAGTCATCGTGTACCAACGCACAAAATCTGAAGTGGCTTGGATTGAAGGCCGCGACCTTTGGTGGCATCAGCTCGAAAGCGAGGCCTCTGACGTTTGCGAACCAACTTGGGTCAATGCAGAGCATCCGTTATTCATCCTTTACACTTCCGGCTCAACGGGCACGCCCAAAGGCGTTCAACATTCTTCAGGCGGCTATTTGCTAGGCGCCTTGATGAGCATTAAATGGGTATTCGATTACAAAGAGCGTGACGTATTTTGGTGTACCGCAGATGTGGGCTGGATTACTGGTCACAGCTACGTGGCATATGGCCCACTATCACTGGGCGCAACACAAGTTATTTTTGAAGGCATTCCCACTTACCCAGATGCCGGCCGTTTCTGGCAAATGATAGAAAAACACAAAGTCAGCGTGTTTTACACAGCGCCGACGGCGATTCGTTCACTCATTAAATTGGGTGGCGACTTACCAAAACAATACGACCTTTCAAGCTTACGTTTGCTTGGCTCAGTGGGCGAACCAATCAATCCAGAAGCGTGGATGTGGTATCACACCGTGGTGGGCAATGAACATTGCCCAATTGTGGATACTTGGTGGCAAACCGAAACTGGCGCGCACATGTTAGCGCCACTTCCAGGCGCAATTGATACCAAACCAGGCTCATGTACCATGCCTCTGCCTGGCATCATGATGGACATCGTCCACGAAGATGGTACCCATATTGAAGGCACTGGTGGCGGCTTACTGGTTGCTAAAAAGCCCTGGCCTTCAATGATTCGTACCATTTGGGGCAACCCTGAACGCTTTAAAAAATCCTACTTCCCAGAAGAGTTAAATGGTTTATACCTAGCAGGCGACTCCGCTCACCGCGATGCGGACGGCTATTACTGGATTATGGGCCGCATTGATGATGTGCTTAATGTATCAGGCCATCGTCTTGGTACCATGGAAATTGAGTCTGCATTAGTCGCTAACCCATTGGTTGCAGAAGCCGCGATTGTGGGTAAACCGCATGAAATTAAAGGCGAATCTATTGTGGCTTACGTGGTGCTAAAAGGCGTCCGCCCAGAAGGTGAAGCAGCTAAAAAAATTGTGGCAGAACTGCGCGAATGGGTAGGTAAAGAGATAGGTCCAATCGCCAAACCTGATGAAATTCGTTTCGGTGATAACTTACCAAAAACACGTTCAGGCAAAATCATGCGCCGCTTATTGCGCAGCTTGGCTAAAGGCGAAGAGATTACTTCGGATATTTCAACGCTGGATAACCCAGCAATTTTGGAACAGCTCAAACAGCCTATTGTTTAAGTCGCTCAAGCAAACCTAGCTTTACCTTCGGATTAAGCGCTATTTCGGATAGAATAGCGCTTTTTTCGACTCAAGATTTTGGCCATGTCATCCCTACCAGAAGAAATTACCCGCCGTCGCACCTTTGCCATTATTTCGCATCCTGATGCGGGTAAAACGACGCTCACCGAAAAACTATTATGGTTCGGTGGCGCGATTCAAGTCGCTGGTGAGGTGCGTGGTCGTAAAGCCGCGCGTCATGCGACATCAGACTGGATGGAACTAGAGAAACAACGTGGTATTTCAGTCACGTCATCTGTGATGCAGTTTCCATACCGCGAACACATGATTAACCTACTTGATACCCCAGGCCATGATGACTTCTCAGAAGATACTTACCGGACATTAACGGCAGTAGATTCAGCGGTGATGGTGATCGACTCTGTGAACGGGGTTGAGGCGCAAACGATCAAGCTGCTCAATGTCTGCCGTATGCGCGACACGCCAATTATCACCTTCATCAATAAACTAGACCGCGAAAGCCGTCCACCGATTGAGTTGTTAGATGAAATCGAATCTACATTGGGCATGGAATGTGCGCCGATGACTTGGCCGATTGGTATGGGTAAAGGCTTCCGTGGCGTGTATCACCTTTACAACGATGTGGTGTCGTTATTTGATCCACGTGAGGAAAAAGGCACTTCAGAAGTGATTCAGGGGTTAGATAATTCGCGCTTAGATGAGTTACTTGGTCGCCAAGCGGAGGAGTTGCGCATTGATATTGAGTTGGTGCGCGGTGCATCACACACTTTCGACAAAGTGCGCTATTTAAGCGGCAAACAAACCCCTGTGTTTTTCGGCTCAGGCATTAACAACTTCGGTGTGCAATCGTTATTAGATGCAGTGGTTGAGCTCTCTCCTCCTCCATTGGCACGGATGACCGCTTCACGCGAAGTGGCACCAGATGAAGCAAAATTTTCTGGTTTTGTGTTTAAGATTCAAGCCAATATGGACCCAAAACACCGTGACCGTATTGCGTTCTTGCGTGTATGTTCAGGCCGCTTTGAACGTGGCATGAAAATCAAACAAGTCGCTACAGGCAAGCAAATCTCGGTCAATAACGCTATTACCTTTATGGCACAAGATCGCACTACAATGGATGAAGCATACTCTGGCGACATTATCGGGATTCCAAATCACGGCACCATCAAGCTCGGCGATACCTTTACTGAAAATGAAAACTTGAAATTTATCGGCATTCCATCGTTTGCGCCTGAGTTTTTCCGTCGTGCACGCATTAAAAACCCGATGAAGATGAAGCAGTTACAAATCGGGCTCAAGCAATTATCAGAAGAAGGCGCAGCACAATTGTTCCGCCCTCTGCTATCTAATGATTTGATTTTAGGTGCAGTCGGTATCTTGCAGTTTGAGGTGGTGGCGCACCGACTAGAGCACGAATACGGTGTTGACATGATATTTGAGCCCTACGACTGCCACACCACGCGCTGGCTAAAAGGCAGCGACGCTGATCTAAAAGCCATTGCTGATAAATACGGCTTTAATGTGGGCTTAGATAGCGCGGATGATTATGTGTATCTCGCGCCAAATCGCGTGAACTTACAAATGGCACAAGAACGTTACCCAGATATTCAATTTAAAGAGACGCGCGAGATTGCCTAAAGCGGTCATCAAAATTGATTGTCCGTGCGGTAGCGCTTCGCTTTATCAAGATTGCTGTGAGCCTTATCACCTGAGCACTGGCGCGCCAACCGCTGAAAAGCTGATGCGCTCTCGTTATAGCGCTTATGTGTTGGGTTTAGAGGAATATTTACTGAATACTTGGCACCCGAACACCAGACCCAAATATCTGAACTTAGCCAACGACCGCACCAAATGGCTAGGGCTTGATGTAAAGCGCTTTGAGCCAAACGACGACCAAGCCATCGTGGAGTTTGTTGCCCACTTCAAAGACAACGACAAAGCTGAAAAACTTCATGAAGTAAGTCAATTCAGACGTATTGCTGGGCGTTGGTACTACGTGGATGGTGAGTTTCAAAAATAAGTATCAATTCAAACCTTAAATAATCTTAAGGACTATTTTTAGTCACATTAGCTTCACATAATTACCCTATCCTAAGCCTAATATTTTTTATATTAGGTTGCAAATAGTTGATTTAAAATAAAATAATCTACGGAAAAGAAGAAGTTTTCAATTACCCAAACTCGGCTTTTTATGTCAGCCCA
Organism: Candidatus Methylopumilus universalis; assembly: GCA_945878605.1. Taxonomy (GTDB): domain Bacteria; phylum Pseudomonadota; class Gammaproteobacteria; order Burkholderiales; family Methylophilaceae; genus Methylopumilus_A; species Methylopumilus_A universalis_B. The sequence continues at coordinate 4,974 of CAMCTR010000105.1, forward strand.
TATTCAAGTCTGGCCGCGATATCACGCATGTACTGATGGATGGGGCGAAGGCACCCATCCATGCAAAAAACTATGCAAACGCCTCACACAGCATACTCAAAAAAGCACCCAACACAGGAATCAACTCTTCTTTCTCAAACGGCGCCGCATCATCAGTACCGGCCACCAAGAAGGCAAT
>CAMCTR010000106.1 GCA_945878605.1 Candidatus Methylopumilus universalis
CGGCTTTCTTGTATTGATTACCGGTTAGTGGCAATGCCCGTGCGCCGGTAAAAATGCATACTTAATTATTAAGTTAATTTCATCAATGTATTGCGCTGTTTGAGTAACCCCAGATGCATTTGCATCGGTTATTTCTCAGTGTCTGCTAGCGCCCTTAATGAGTTTTTTATAAGGGAATACCATGTCTAACGACGTAACATTTGAAAGTTTAAACCTACACCCATTAATTCTTCGTGCCATTGAAGAAGCTGGCTATACAACAGCCACGCCAATTCAAGCACAAGCAATTCCAGAGGTAATGGCTGGCCACGATTTGATGGCTTCAGCACAAACCGGCACAGGTAAAACTGCCGCCTTTGCTTTGCCAGCGCTTAACTTGCTCGCAATTCCACATGAATCTAAGAGCCGTGGCCCACGTATCTTGGTATTAGTCCCAACACGCGAATTAGCAGCGCAAGTTAACGAAGCTGCTCGCAAATACGGTAAGTTCATCCGCGCACGCACAGTCAGTATCGTTGGCGGTATGCCTTACCCATTACAAAATAAATTACTTTCACAACCTTTAGATATCTTGGTGGCAACACCAGGTCGCTTGATCGATCACATGGATCGTGGCCGCATTGATATGTCACGTTTACAAATGTTGATTTTGGATGAAGCCGATCGCATGCTGGACATGGGCTTTATGCCTGATGTGGAGCGCATCTGTGAGGCATTGCCAAAAGAGCGTCAAACACTCTTATTCTCAGCAACATTGGATGGCAACATTGGCCGTATCGCGCACAAAATCTTGCGTAACCCAAAAACAATCCAAGTGGCATCACAAACACAAAAACATGAAAACATTGAACAACGTTTGCACTTTGTTGATGACATGACACACAAAAATAAACTCCTTGAGCATCTATTGATTGCCCCTGAAGTGAACCAAGTGATCGTATTCACTTCAACTAAACGTCACGCTGACTTACTTGCTGAAGACCTATACGCAGCTGGTCACAAAACAGCCGCTTTGCATGGCGACATGACCCAAGGCGCACGTAACCGCACATTAACTAAACTTCGTCATGGCGATGTAAAAGTATTGGTGGCAACCGACGTTGCTGCGCGTGGTATTGACGTACCTGGTATTTCTCACGTGATTAACTACGACTTACCAAAATTTGCTGAGGATTACGTTCACCGTATCGGTCGTACTGGCCGTGCTGGTAACACTGGGACCGCGATTTCATTTGCATCAAACATGGACCGTCACCAAGTGCGTAATATTGAACAATTTACTGGTCAACGTTTAGAGCCTAGCGTGATTGCTGGTTTTGAACCTAAACGCGCTGCACCGAGAACTGACGGCCCTAGCCGTTCAGGTCGTCCTGGTGAGCGTTCTGGTCGCCCATCAAATGGTCGCCCAGGTGACCGCAATGGCCGTCCTTCAAATAATAGTTTTGGTGACCGCGGTAATGACCGCTCAGCGCGTCCAAGTGGCGACCGCGAACGTTCATTTGGTGATCGCGCAGCTTTTGGTGATCGTCCAGCGGGTGATCGTAACAGCCGTCCTTCAAACAACAGCTTCGGTGACCGTGCTGCGCGTCCAAGTGGCGACCGTCCTGCAAGTGGCTATCCAGGCAACAACACAGGCTTCAAACCACGTAGCCAAGATGGCAACGCAAATAGTCGTCCTAGTGCTAGCCGCCCAGAAGGTAATCGTAGCTTTGCTGGTCGCAATGAAGGCAGCCGTGATGGCAACGCAAACAGTCGTCCAGGCGCTAGCCGCCCAGAGGAAAATCGTGGCGGTGACAAGTTCGGCGGCCCTAAACGTGCTGATGGCGACCGCGCAGCTCGTCGTCCACGTAACTTTGCTTAATCTTAAAACCAAAGATAGTGAGTATTGAGACATTGAGTACGGAAAACATTAGTTTTGCATCTCTTAATCTAGCGCCTGAAATTCTTAAGGCGCTAGACGAGTTTGGCTACACCATCCCAACGCCGATTCAAGCTCAAGCGATTCCTATTGTGCTGCAAGGCCGTGATTTAATGGCTGGCGCGCAAACAGGCACAGGCAAAACTGCCGCCTTTGCGTTACCCATGCTACAAAAATTAATGCCGCTTGCTAGCACAAGTGCATCACCTGCTCGTCATCCGATTCGCGCACTGATTTTAGTGCCGACCCGTGAATTGGCGATTCAAGTGGAAGCCAGCGTGAAAGTGTATGCCAAACATAGCGCTCTTCGCTCACTCGTTGTTTACGGCGGTGTTGATATCAAAACACAAACCCCACACCTGATGAAAGGTGTGGAAATTTTGGTGGCAACGCCGGGCCGTTTACTCGACCACGTTGAACAGCGCACATTGCAACTTGGCCAAGTCCAAATGTTGATTTTGGATGAAGCTGACCGCATGTTAGACATGGGCTTTATGCCTGACTTAAAACGCATCTTGGCGTTATTGCCAAAACAGCGTCAGAACCTTATGTTCTCAGCGACATTCTCGAATGAAATCAAAAAACTTTCTGAAGAGTTCTTAACAGAGCCAGTGCTCGTTGAAGTAGCGCGCAGCAATGCCACCAACGAAAACGTGACGCAAAAAGTCTATCACGTCGCAAAAGATGACAAGCACGCCCTACTCGCTCATATTTTGAACGAGACAGAGACCAAGCAAGTCATCGTCTTTACCAAAACCAAGCTCACAGCAAGCCGCTTGGCACGCCAATTAGTGCGTGAAGGCATCTCAGCGGATGCCATTCATGGTGACAAATCACAAAGTGAGCGCATTCAAGCCTTAGACGCTTTCAAGCAAGGTAAGATTAACGCACTCATTGCGACTGACGTTGCCGCACGCGGTTTGGATATCGACCAATTGCCGATGGTGATTAACTACGAAATCCCAAGCGCACCAGAAGATTACGTGCACCGTATTGGCCGTACAGGCCGTGCGGGGGCTTTAGGCATTGCTATTTCATTGGTGTCCCCTGAGGAAGAGAAATACCTCAAAGAAATTGAAAAGCTGATTAAGCGCGAAATCACTAAAGAAACCGCTAACTTACCAGTGAACAACTCACGCTCACGCACAAGTACTGAGCATAAACCACGTGAGAAAACTTACGACAGAGCGGCGAGTTCGACTCGTCCTAGCCCTGCCAAGAAAAGTAACGATCCTTGGTTTGATAAGCCTTATGAGCCAACAGGCACAGATACTGTGAAACCACAAAGCAATCAGCTCTACAAAACGAGCAAACCCAAACGGGAAGTCGCCGCATTACTCGGCGGTCTGCCACGCAAAGGTTAAAAATAAAGCCCGCTTGAAGCGGGCTTTTAAATGTTGATTAGTTAAGTTTGAGGCGGCTCACTCTCAGACTTATTTCGCATAAAATCGGCCACAGACCAAAGCGCTTGCGCTAGTCTCACCACAATCGACTCTTCCATGTTAATTTCATGCATGGCACGCACCATACATAACATCCACTGGTCACGTTCAGACTCACCAATCGCAAAAGGTAAATGACGCTTACGAAGCATAGGGTGACCATAACGGTCGATATACAGCGAAGGGCCGCCAGACCATCCAGTGAGGAACATAAATAGCTTCTCGCGCGCTTCGGTAAGGTCTGCCGCGTGCATGGCACGAATACCCAAAGCTCTAGGGTCGCTATCCATAATGTCGTAAAACTTCTCGACTAAATCACGGATTTTTTCAGTGCCGCCAAGCTCTTCAAATAAGGTTTTTTGGCTAGAACCTTCATCCCCTATTTCTAAAGCCATTAGTTGGCCTTAGTTTTAACAAGGCTTGAAGCGAGTGTCGCTCTTGCACGCGCCTCATCAACATTCTTACCCGTCGCTAGCGCTACGCCCATGCGGCGGCGTTCAAATGACTCTGGCTTACCGAACAGACGAATATCAGACTCAGGCACTTCTAAGGCTTTTTCAATGCCTTCAAAGTTTAAGTTTTTAGAATCCATGCCGCCATAAATCACAGCGCTCGCGCCAGGTGAGCGCATCTCAGCATTGACTGGCAAACCTAAAATCGCGCGGGCGTGTAATTCAAACTCATTAAAGCGCTGCGTTGCCATGGTGACCATGCCAGTGTCATGTGGACGTGGGCTCACTTCAGAGAACCACACTTGGTCACCATTCACAAATAGCTCTACGCCAAACAAACCTAGACCACCAAGGTCATCAGTTACCGCCTTAGCAATACGCTGTGCTTCCATCAGCGCATTCTTAGTCATGGCTTGCGGTTGCCAGCTTTCAACGTAATCGCCACGTTTTTGCAAATGGCCAATTGGCTCACAGAATAAAGTCACCACTTCGCCAGCGGCATTTTTTGAGCGAATAGTGAGTAAGGTGATTTCATAATCAAAGTCAATCTGGCCTTCCACAATCACCACCCCTTGGTTTACACGACCTCCAGAGGCTGCATAATCCCAAGCGTCAGCCACTTCGCTGGCATTGGTAATGCGTGATTGGCCTTTGCCAGAAGATGACATGGTTGGCTTAATAAAGCACGGATAGCCAATGCCGCCATCAATCGCATCTTGTAGCTCTTTCTCACTTCGAGCAAACGCGTAAGGGGAAGTTGGAAGACCAAGAGTCTCAGCCGCTAAACGGCGAATGCCTTCACGGTTCATAGTGAGTTGCACAGCGCGCACAGTTGGAATAACTTGCGCTAAACCTGCGGCTTCAATTTCAGCCAGGGTTTGCGTATTTAAAGCCTCAATCTCAGGCACGATTAAATCTGGGCGCTCTTGTTTCACCAGCGCCATCAAAGCATCACCATCAGTCATATCAATCACGTGAGCACGATGTGCTACCTGATGACCAGGCGCATTGGCATAGCGATCCACCGCAATGACCTCAACCCCTAAGCGTTGCAAGGCAATGATCACCTCCTTACCTAGCTCGCCGCTACCAAGAAGCATGACGCGCGTTGCACTAGGGCTTAAAGGGGTGCCAATTTGCATGAAAAACTCCGATGAGGATGGGATTAAATAAAGGCAAATTTTAACATGAAGGGCAAGGCTTCATCTTCAGAAAATAAAAGACAAAAAAACGGCTCACCTGCATTGAACAGGGAGCCGTTTTTATTAAGCCTAACTAGAGGATTACTGTGCTTTAGGTGCTAAGAACTCGTAACGCACACCTACCCA
>CAMCTR010000107.1 GCA_945878605.1 Candidatus Methylopumilus universalis
TATTGCGCGTTGTAACTTTCGCAAAGCTTAATACCCGCAATTTTAGCAATGGCGTATGGCTCGTTAGTGGGTTCTAGCGGGCCTGTCAGTAAACATTCTTCTTTAATCGGCTGCGCGCAATCACGCGGATAAATGCAGCTTGAACCTAAGAAGCACAAGCGCTGAATCGCAGCAAGATGAGCCCCATGAATGAGATTCGCTTCAATCACTAAATTCTGATAAATAAAATCAGCGCGGTAAGTGTTGTTAGCCTGGATTCCACCGACTTTAGCAGCTGCAATAAAAAGATAGTCTGGTTGCGTTTCCGCTAGAAATGCAAAGACGGCCTTTTGATCAAGCAAATCAAGTTGCGCGTGTGTGCGGGTAACAATGTTGGTGTAACCCTTAGCTTCTAGGTGACGCACAATCGCCGACCCAACCATTCCGCGATGGCCAGCGACATAAATTTTAGCGTCTAGGTGATTAAGCATTATTCGTGGTAATCGTAAGCCGAGTAGCCATGATCTTTGACTAATTCATCACGTTCCGCGCTTTTGAGATCTTCACGCACCATTTCGGCCACCAACTCATGAAAAGTCGTCTTAGGTGTCCAGCCTAGTTTTTCTTTGGCTTTAGTCGGGTCACCAAGCAAGGTTTCTACCTCGGTGGGTCTAAAGTAACGCGCATCGACTCTCACTATCACTTTACCGTTGTCATCAACGCCAATTTCGTCCACCCCTTCACCGTGCCAAGTAATATTCATGTCCAACTCTTTGGCAGCAATATTCACAAAATCACGCACGCTGTATTGGATGCCAGTTGCAATCACAAAGTCATCTGCTTGCGTTTGCTGCAGCATGAGCCACTGCATCTCAACATAGTCTCTGGCATGCCCCCAGTCACGCAGAGAATCCATGTTGCCAAGATAGAGGCAATCTTGCAGATTGAGCTTAATACGGGCTAAAGCACGGGTGATTTTACGGGTAACGAAGGTTTCACCGCGAATGGGACTTTCGTGGTTAAACAAGATGCCATTACATGCATAAATGCCGTAAGCCTCACGGTAATTGACGGTGATCCAATAAGCGTAAAGCTTCGCCACCGCATAGGGGCTGCGCGGATAAAATGGCGTGGTCTCTTTTTGGGGAGTTTCTTGTACCAAGCCATACAACTCTGAGGTTGAGGCTTGATAAAAACGTGTTTTCTTTTCTAAACCAAGAATACGTATCGCTTCTAATATGCGCAAGGTACCAATACCGTCTGCATTCGCAGTGTATTCTGGCGTATCAAAACTCACCGCAACATGACTCATCGCTGCTAGGTTGTAGATCTCGTCAGGCTGAACTTGTTGGATAATGCGAATAAGATTGGTGGAGTCGGTTAGATCACCGTAATGCAGGACTAAATGACGATTTGAAACGTGTGGATCTTGATACAAATGATCAATACGATCAGTATTAAATAAAGAGGCGCGGCGTTTAATACCGTGCACAATATAGCCTTTTTTTAACAAAAACTCGGCTAGGTAAGCGCCATCTTGGCCGGTAATTCCAGTAATGAGTGCAACTTTATTCATATGAAGAGGCTTCTATCAATATTGGTCATGTGGCGGAAATGCCATCGCCTATTTTACACTTAAAGCCAGCATCTCATCCTGACGACTAATTTGAGGATTGATCCTAATCACCGGATGACAAGCACTGGCTTGGCTCGTCCCCATCAGGGCTTATTTTTCAGAAAACTAATAAAAACTAGCCTAGCGCATCAGATTTTTTCTGACTCACTAGACTAGATTGCTACTGGCTTGATCAGAATAAATTTACCATGCTTAGCCAAGCGTTAAGCTATAAACGAAGGCTTTAAACAGCATCCTTAAAAGTCATTAATGACTGCCCCAACAATTTGCGCACCCGTCACAGATATTTGCGCTTTCACTGCGGCTAAATCTGACATTTTAGTGTGATCCAGTCTTGATACTAATAGCGCACCACCACAACGAGCCACAATGGCTTGCGCATCGGCAGAATCAACAGCCGGCGATGTATCTACCAAAATGACGTCATACAATGCCATCGCTTGCGTCATGAAATTGGCGAATGTCGCGCGATTGAGTAACTCTTGCGGATTTGGCGCCAAGGTACCAGCCCCCAAAACAGATAGATTTGGAAAAGCCTCAATATTACTAATTAAGCTTTTGTCGTTACGCGCCGCCAGAATGTCTGAAAGGCCACGTTTCTCAGTCAGATTAAATAGTTCATGCTGACGCGGTTCACGTAGGTTGGCATCGAGCAATAAGGTACGCATCCCTAATTGCGAAAACAAAATAGCGAGATTGGCGGTTAAATTAGTACCGCCTTCACCAGGATTCACTGTGACGATTGCTAATGCTTTATTGCCCTCGCTAAACCACTTTTTCATTAGCTGAGTACGTAAGGTTCGAAGCGATTCAACTTGAGGAGTGAATGGTGCGTAAGCTGCGACCAGCTCTTGGCTGTAACTGCCATTGCTCGCTTGAAGATAGGGATAATTAAACTGAATAGACAGGACTTGGTTAATATCCGCTTCAGTAATCAACCCTAGGTAAATCGCTGCATCACCAAAACGCATTTCCTTATCTTGCTGAACCTTCACAATGCGCTCAACATCAGCCTGAGATATTTTACCCAGTTCGACTAACAAGCCACCAATAGGACTTTGCTTAGGCTGAACAGCAGCGCTTGAGCCAGAATTGAAATTTGTTTCCATGAGAATTTTCCTTGCGCTAAATTTAGTTGGCTTTTGGAGACAAAGGCTTCAGGCGTCTAAAAAATGGTCCGACACGGCGACTACTGATGACCGCTAGTACAGGTAAATCTAGTAGCTCACAAACCACATTTCTACAACGCACACGCTGATCCATTTTTTCTGCCGTCAAGCTCATAAAGATGCCTAGCAAACTCCCTAAGAAAAACGCCAAAATTGTATTAGATTTAACTTTAGGACCCGCAGCAACAAGTGGCGGCGTCGCAGGATTCAGAATGGCAATATCGGTTTGATTAGCACTACCTTCAAGGGTTGTTTGCGTAAAACGCTGACCTGCTTGGTCCATCGCACGCTGCGCATTTTCAAGGTCACGTTGCAATACAGTGAGTTGATCACGCGTAAGATTAAGCTCTAATACACGGGCTTTTTGCGCAGCAAGCGCTGCACGAATTTCAGCTTCACGTTGTTTGTGAATACTTGCGGTACCGCCAATCGTGCTGCGTGCTTTCCCTTTTTCTTCTTGCAACTGACTCTTGAGTTTAGTGATCTCCGCCATGGCTTGTTGATATTGCGGATGACTAGGGCCTAAACGTTGTGAGAGTTCTGAGAATTTAGATTCTGCACGGGCAATATCCATCCTCAAGCCCTGTACCATCGGGTTAGCCGCCAAATCTGGAGATTCATCGCCTGAACCGCCAGTGCGCTGTTGACGGCTGTTTGCTTCATTCGCTTGATTTTGAATAGCAACCAATTGTGAAGATAAATCATTGAGACGTGCACTTTCCACATCCATGCTACCCCCCACGTTCGTCAAGCCTTTTTCTTGTTGGTATTTAGCCAGCTTTGCTTGCGCTTCTTCAAGATTTTTGCGCAACACTTGTGTCTGCAAGCCTAAAAATTCTGCCGCTTTTTGCGCTGGTTGGACTTTGAGCTGAATATTAGTTTCTTGATAGGCTTCAGCAAATGCATTCGCCATGGTGGCAGCAAACTCCGGATCAGCGCCAGTGAATGAGATTTCCACGATACTACTATCACGCGATGGTTTAGCATCAACGTTGTTGAGCAACAGGTTGGCCATCCATGATTTAATTTCACCTTTACCTTGGGTGGCTTCATTAAACTTAGCAACTGCCGACTGATTTTCCGTGAGCTTGAGCTTCTCAACCACCGCAATCGCGACTTTTTCACTGGTAATAATATCAATTTGCGTCGACATAAAGCCAGGCATCATGGAGGCTGGTAATGTAAGACCAGTGACAGGGTCGGTCCCTTTAGCATTCAGCACGATAGAAGCAGCTGCTTTATAAGTTTTAGGCGTAATCAAATTAACCACTAAGGTTGAGATCACCACTAAGCTCAGCGTCACGAAAAAAATCATGCGCCTTGCTTTTAAGATGAGTAAAAATTCAGAGAAATTCATGGCTAGCGTCCTAAAACAAACTTTCTTTTATAAAGATAACATCATCTTGCTTAACGAGGTCTGAAAGCGTTGGGCTCAGCACTTCCACCACCCCGCTAGCATTACGACGATGTAATTGAACACCGCGCTGCGTGCCTCTTGCGGTTGGACCACCACCCATCGCCAGCGCTTGCATCACGGTCATCTCCCGTTCGATACGATAAGATCCTGGACGCTGCGCTTCACCGTAGATATAAAACATTGGTGCGCGTGGTACAAAAATAATCTCACCACCAACTAGATTGATGTTTTGTGAGCCATCACCTTTTTTAACGATGTTGCGTAGGTCGTATTCGACTTTGCCTGCCTTGCCAATGACTGTGATCATGTCTGAGCCATCGACCGGCACGCCGCCTGCAAGGGCGAGCACCTCGGTGAGATTCATGCTGCGATCTAGCGGATAACGACCAGGCTTAAACACGCTGCCCAAGATTGAAACCATTTTGCTTTGGAACTGCACCACCAAAATATTGATTTGTGCCTGCTTAACAAAGCCACCCGTTTCCAACTGGCTAGAAAGTTTCTTTTCCGCTGCCGATGCAGTGATGCCGCCAAGTTCCACTTCACCCAAAAGCGGGAAGCTAATCGTGCCGGTCTCAGTAATTCGCGTTTCCAGGGTTAAATCAGGGTTGTTGTAAACCGTAATTTTCAACATATCCCCTGGACCTAGCAGATAATTACCTTCATCTGCTGAGGCGACATGCGCCCAAACACCCAGCAATAACATC
>CAMCTR010000108.1 GCA_945878605.1 Candidatus Methylopumilus universalis
CACACCTTTACCATCGTTCGGCACCTAGATCGCCTGACGTCTGCATCACCTCGCCGCCATGACGAATAGGGTCAAAACTCTCTAACCGCTGAGCTAATGTTAATGGTACGTCCTGCAAGGGCGTAATAATGATTTGCCCAAGCCCGTCTACAGTTAACCTAACACGTTGATGCTCATGCAAACCAGCCTCACGAGCAATTGCCATGGGCAGGCGAACACCGAGATTATTCCCCCATGCCTTGATGTCTAAAGTTCTTGAAACCATGAGATTCCTCCTATTGTTTATTGATTAACTCAACGCCAATGTTTAAACATAAGTATAAACTTATTAATTAGTAATTTCAAATTTTGAATGCCTCAAAAGATGGTAATTTAGTCATGCTAATGTCTTGCAGAATTGGATGCGGCATCCAAGTTGTATTAAATCGTTTGGAATGAATCTTGGCTCGTGGAACCGTGGAGCAGTTAGGGTGAGTGCTTATAAAATATATAACTAATATATTTTCTCATTTAGAATATTTTGTAAATACTTTCCATATCCGTTCTTCGCAAGTGGTTGAGCCAATTTTTTCAATTGCTCGGCGTTAATCCATTGCTGGCGGTAGGCAATCTCTTCAGGGCAAGCCACCTTCAGGCCCTGACGGTTCTCGATGGTGGCAATAAACTGCCCTGCTTCTAACAATGACTCATGCGTGCCAGTGTCGAGCCACGCATAGCCTCGTCCCATGATCTCCACATCGAGTTTTCCTTGCGCTAGGTAAATGCGATTAAGGTCTGTGATCTCTAGCTCACCGCGCTCAGATGGTTGAAGACTTTTGGCAATTTCAACCACATTTGTGTCATAAAAATAGAGGCCAGTCACTGCGTAGCTCGACTTAGGCTGGGCAGGCTTTTCTTCAATGCTAATAGCCTTGTTGTTGTGGTCAAACTCAACCACGCCATATCGTTCTGGGTCTTGCACGTGGTAGGCAAACACCGAGGCGCCCTCTTCTTTGGCTTTGGCATTCACAAGCAGGTGATGAAAATCGTGTCCGTAGAAGATATTGTCACCCAGCACCAATGCGGAGAGGTCGTTGCCAATAAACTGTTCACCAATCACAAACGCTTGTGCTAAGCCGTCTGGGCTAGGCTGAATCTCATAGCTGATGTTTAGACCCCATTGACTGCCATCTCCTAGTAGTTGCTCAAACCTCGGCGTGTCTTGCGGGGTTGAGATGACCAAAATGTCTCGTATCCCCGCGAGCATTAAGGTGGTTAGCGGGTAGTAGATCATCGGCTTATCAAACACCGGCAGCAACTGCTTAGAGACTGCCAGCGTTGCAGGATATAGCCTGGTACCGGAACCGCCGGCGAGGATGATCCCTTTACGATTTTTTTTCATATTCACACTCATGTTATTAGTCTTGTTAGGCCAAACCAATCCAAAGAGCCAGCACACGATTGACCTGAACCATCATTGCATCATCCACGCGGCCGATAAGTTGGTCGACCCTCTCTCTTCAAACCGTCATGGCCTTACCCACCTGAATCTCACTCTGCTGCGTCAAGCCGTTACTCTGATCAGGTTCAATAGTTAACCTGAATAATAGCGCGTCAATCAACTCGCTTGATATCAACATTACGGTCTAGGATGTTGCCACGCTTGAACACTAAATGATGTCCGCCATGCGTCATCCAGAAAACCCATGAGCGATTGATCCTGACGATCAGCTGCCGCAGCTAATAAGGATTGGTGTTTACTCTCAGTGGCAAAGGAAGCCAAACGCGTGCCGGGCACCCAGATCTGAATGGGTCGCATCCCCATAGCACGCAATGGGGTTCTGTGCTTCCACACTCTAACTGTTGTATTTTCTTTAATCATGTTTACCCTCTAAATCGTTACATGCACCATATTTTAACGCAATATACATTAGGCGTTATGGCGACCGCTTTTTACTTCAACAATGCATGGATGACCTTCTCAACCTCAACCTGCCAGCTAGGCAAGCTTACAGAGAATACCTTACTCAATTTCGTTGTATCCAGTCTTGAGTTAGCTGGTCTTGATGCGGGCACTGGATATTCAGAACTCTTAATCGCCACAATAGCCTCAGGAGAAATTTTAGTTTGAAAGTCAAATGCTTTCGCTCGAGCCACAACAAACTGGGCATAACCATGCCAGCTTGTATATCCCTCAGTGACCAAATGATAAGTACCATACTTATCTGAAGCCGCTGGCGCAAATAGTTGCTTCACAATCTCAGCCGTCACCTCTGCCAACAAAGCCGCAGAGGTTGGTGAACCCACTTGGTCAGAAACAATGCTGAGTTTATCTCGCTCTTGGGCAAGCTTGAGTATGGTCTTTAAGAAATTTCCGCCATGACTCCCAAACACCCAACTAGTCCGCAAGATGATATGTTTAGGGGCATGATGACGCACTGCCTCCTCTCCCATGGCCTTAGTCTTTCCATATACAGATCTTGGATTTATTTCGTCAGTTTCGAGATAGGCGCCCTCTTTTAAGCCATCGAAAACATAGTCAGTTGAGTAATGAATGATGGGTATATTATGCCTAGCGGCATATTGGGCCATCACTTCGGGGGCTTGCGCGTTAATTGCATGCGCAAGTGCGGCCTCAGTTTCAGCTTTATCTACCGCAGTATAAGCAGCAGGATTTACAATTAAATCCGGCTTCACATTATCTAAAAGCTTTTCTATCGCTGATACATCCTGCAGGTCGCATTCATCAATGTCGATGCCAACCACCGTCCCAAGCGGGGCCAAACTGCGTATGAGCTCAAAGCCAAGCTGCCCGTTTTTGCCTGTCACTAAAATCTTCATAAAAAGCCTTAGCTATACTGCTTATTGAGCCACTGACGATATTCGCCGCTGACCACGTTATTTACCCACGATTGATTTTCTAAATACCAGGTAACCGTCTGACGGATGCCTGTTTCAAAAGTCTCTTGAGGTTTCCAGCCAAGTTCACGCTCAATCTTGGTCGCATCAATTGCATATCGCCTATCATGCCCAGGACGGTCTTTCACGAAAGTAATCTGTGCCTTGTAACTGTCACCATTCGTGCGAGGTTTAAGTTCATCTAAAATCTCACAAAGTGTATTCACCACGTCCAGGTTGGCCTTCTCATTCCAACCGCCTACATTGTATGTCTCACCGAGCTTGCCATCATCCAATACGCGGCGAATGGCGGCACAATGATCCTTCACAAAGAGCCAATCACGAACCTGCTGACCATCTCCGTAAATAGGAAGCGGTTTGCCATTTAAAGCATTCAGCAAGCAAAGTGGAATAAGTTTCTCAGGAAAATGATAGGGTCCATAGTTGTTAGAACAGTTTGTCGTTAACACCGGCAAGCCATAAGTATGATGGTATGCACGAACCAAATGATCGGATGCTGCTTTAGAAGCTGAGTATGGACTATTAGGTGCATAAGGCGTTGTTTCGGTGAAAGCTGAATCCTTAGGTCCTAAAGTGCCATACACCTCATCGGTAGAAACATGAAGGAATCGAAAAGCAGACTTAGGCTTTTCACCAAGATTTGACCAGTATGCTCGAACAGACTCAAGCAGATGAAACGTGCCAACCACGTTAGTTTGGATAAAGTCTTCTGGGCCATGAATGGAACGGTCCACATGGCTCTCAGCGGCAAAGTTTATCACTGCACGAGGCTGGAAGTTTTGAAGCAGTTCAGGCACTAGCTTTGCGTCACCAATGTCTCCACGCACGAAGATGTGGCTAGGATTATTTTCAAGGCTAGAGAGGTTTTCGAGGTTGCCAGCATAGGTCAGTAGATCAAGATTTAAAACTGGCTCATCGGACTGCGCTAACCAGTCTAAAACAAAGTTTGAGCCAATAAACCCAGCGCCGCCTGTGACTAAAATCATACTTTACCTACATCAAAAAAATGCTTTAGATTCTATCACACAAGCCTAAAACAGCTTAGCTAGGTGAGGCTCAAGTGATGCGTACAAAAAAATCCCTATCAAACCTTTCAAGGCTATAATTCATGATCAGTATATTTCAATTTGAGCAGATCATGACTCCAAACCACTTCACAAAAATGACACAGCGTGGCCTCAGTATAGTTGGCCAGATTGTATTAATTATTATTGCTTTAGCGACTATTTTTGCCGTGGTCCAAGAAATTGGACACATGTGGGAAGCTAAAGCGCTGACCGTTGGTGACTTATTGTTAATGTTCCTCTACCTAGAAGTGATGTCCATGCTGGGTCACTATCTTGGCTCAGGTAACTTACCTGTTCGTTATCCACTTTACATCGGCATCATTGCCTTGGCGCGTTTTTTGGTACTGGATATTAAAGAGCTCGATGCATTCCGCATTTGGGCCCTATCAGGTTCCATTTTATTAATTGCGTTGGCGATTTTAATTGTGCGTTACGGTCATGTGAAATTTCCCTACACCGACCACTCGGACTAATCACCATGCGCAAAGAAAAAGGCGACCATTGGGTCGCCTTTTTTAATAGTGACTGATCCCAGTGAATTTCTTAATATCTCTGAGTTGCCGCTTCGTTGGACGCCCTGCGCCTCTTTCACGTTTGGCGTGATCAGCCTCTTTCGTAACAGCTGCATTATTTCGCTTGGTAGCACTCTCTGCGGTTTCTGCATAAAGTAGCGCAGCCTCTGGCGCACCTTTTCTAGTGACTGAAAGGGCTGTGACCACGACCTCCATATCAAGCTCTTTGCGGCGGATATGAATCACCTGTCCCACATGCACTTCTTTCGCCGGCTTGACACGGTCGCCATCCACATGAATCTTACCACCGTCAATGGCGTCCGTTGCGAGGCTTCGTGTTTTATAGAAACGGGC
>CAMCTR010000109.1 GCA_945878605.1 Candidatus Methylopumilus universalis
GTGGAAGCGTAGCCCTTTTTTATTGGTTCAATGCAAAGTTTATTCTAAAACCAATTGGTGCATTGATTCGTCATAAAATTGATTTATCATGGTCACATGTTTATATATATTGGATGTTATCAAACTTAACATGACTTGCCACAGATTCAAAATCAAACAATTACTACCGCAGACTTTAACCATACTCTTTGGCTTATTTTTATTCAACGATAGCGCCATCGCTAAAGATTTAAGCGATGAGAAATACCAAGTACGTATGGCACAAAAAGAATACGATAAGGCGAATCAAGACCATCAGGTTTTGGTGAGCAGTATTCAAGAGCTTGAAAAAAGAATCGCGCAGCAAACTCAGCAACTAGATGAACTTAAAAAAGGGTTGCCAGCTAAAGAAGCGCGATTAAATAAAGCGCAGAAAGTGCTGGAAGAAAAACAAGTTGTGCTGGATAAAGCTTGGGATGAAAACAAGAAGTAGTGATTATTTCGTTTTATTCTATTTATTAAGCTTTCATTTTTTGCGCCATTCGGCAATTCTTTGGCGGCGCATGATAGCAGTCATGACTATTATTCCCAAGCCTAGCGCTAACCAAGGTAATGTTCCAGCATAAATACTGATGACAATTAGATGTGGAAATGCCGTGGTGAGAATCACAGGCAATAGCGCTAAAATCAATCCTAGTAATATTGAAAGCATGATCCCTTTTTAGGGCTTCAACTCTCTAGCTTCAGCAAAACTCACTTGTATATTGAGTCCTTTTTTTCTAGGTTCATCAATAATTTCCACGTTTGCTTGGTGAAGTTGCGCAATTTCCATCACAAGGGCTAAACCTAGCCCGCTACCCTCTTGTCCATTTCCTATCACTCGGTGAAAGCGCTCAAATACTTTTTCGCGTTCGGCTTTAGGAATGCCCGGGCCGTTATCAATAACGCTTAAAACAATTTCACCAGCTTCGCGATGGATTTTAACGGTGACTTTTCCGCCTGCAGGCGAATAGAGCACAGCATTATCAATCAAGTTGTAGAGCATTTCTTTTAGACGCTTGCTATCACCTACCACCATTGTGTTTTGAGAGTCGGCTTTAAAGCCCATGGTTAGGCCTTTTTTAATTGCAGTTGGCACCATGTCGGAAGTGACTTCCTGTGCGATTCGGTTAAGATTCACTGGGCTCATCACAATGTTATTCGAGGCATATTGTTGGTTTCTTGCCAGGCTGAGCAATTGCGTGATGGTATGGGATAAGCGTTCCATGCTAGTGCTAACGCGCGCTAATAGTTGTTGATGTTGAACGGAGTCATTTTCTAGTAACGCAAGCTCTAGCTGTGCCTGGGCCCCAGCAAGCGGAGTGCGTAGCTGGTGGGCAGCATCTGCAATAAAGCGATTCTGTGCATTTAATACCCCATCAAGTTGCCTCATTAAGGAGTTGACCGAATTAACTAGAATCATCACTTCTGTTGGAACGTTAGGCATTTCAATAGCACTTAGGTCTAAATACGAGCGCTTTGATACCGCAGATTGCAAATCAAATAAGGGTTGTAATCCACGCTCGACACCAAACCAGATAATGCCAATGGTAAAAAGTACAAGTAGTACTTGAGGTACGATAATATCAATCAACACATTGCTAGCAAGTGCTTGGCGTTTATTTAATGTTTCTGCCACTTGGATGTAAACAGGCAATTTAGTGCCATTTTTTTGAATGCTGACTAAGGTGGACACAATACGTACTTTTAAATTTTTTACTATGCCATCTCGAAAGCTTGGGTTCGCTTTTTCTTTATTTAAATTAGGCATCAGCCCAGCATCATTTTTGCCATTTAGTACCTTGCCACCTGTATCAACAACATTGTAAAAAACAATATCTTTTTGATCGTTTAAAATAAACTGTTTCTCATCATTAGGAAGAGAAAGCGTTTCGATGTTCTCATCTGATTTCTGTAGCAGTTGGTAGATTGAGAATGCGGAGTCATAAAGTGCATTATCAAAAGCATCTCGCTGCTCAACAATCGCAAAGCGATATAAAATAGTTGAAGCAATCAAAATCAAAATAAGCAGTGGCGGCAGCAATAAGAGCAGTAGCTTTTTTCGTAATGACTGATATTTGGTCACTTTATTGCGCCTTTTGAAGTAAGTAGCCTAGCCCGCGAATGGTTAAAACTTTAATACCAAGAGGCTCTAATTTCTTACGAATTCGATGAATGTAAACTTCAATGGCATTGTTTCCCAAGCCTTCATCCCACTTGCATAGTGCTTCGACAATAGCATCCTTGCTCACTACTCGCCCTACTCGAGATAACAGCATCTCCAGAACACTAAACTCACGAGGAGATAACAACATTTGCGCCCCGTTAACCGTTAATAGTTTATCGCTGATATTAAGCACCAATGGGCCATATTCAATCGATGCGCCTAATGTTGAATGATTGCGGCGAATTTGAGCGCGTAATCGAGCCTCAAGCTCAGGTAATTTGAATGGCTTAGTTAAATAATCGTCAGCGCCCAAATCAAGCCCTTTAACGCGTTCATCCAAATCTTCTCTAGCCGTTAAAATAATCACAGGCGCCACTACTTTCCGCCCACGCATTCGCTTCAATACCTCAAAGCCGTCAATTTTAGGTAAGCCTAAATCGAGAATTACGGCATCGTATACATGTTCGTGCAAGGCGATGTCAGCCTCGTAGCCGTCATGCGCCCAATTTACAGTGTAGCCAGCACGATTAAGCGAAGTGCTAATTGCGTGACCGAGTGTCGTATCATCTTCAACTAAGAGAATTTTCACTTGTTACCTTGAGGGGAAATCTATCAATGCACTTATTCTACTTGGATAAAATGGATACTTGAAGATTGCAGACAAACAAAAGTATTTATACTTAGTTTACTTGGAGTTATACGCAGAGTTATTCGAGCATACGGTAGCTAGTTTAATGCTAAGCGCGATACCTTGGTCGGTGAGGTTGCATGCGGCTACGCAGATCGTTAAACGCGTGCAGTCAGTTCAGATGGTGAGATGCCACAAACACCTGTTGCGGTCGATGGTAAAATGATGCGCTTGATTGGCTGCGTATCTATAGATACGCTATTTGTAGATATCCCTGATATTTCCAATGCCAATATTGGTAGCAACGTGAAGTTTCGGGGTGATCAGATTGCTGCAAATGTTGTTGCGAAGGCGGTTAATCCCATTGCCTACGAACTGTTTTGTAATGTGAATCGCGTCGCGTTTGAGTATAGCAAACATGCAATATCTTGAACGTCTTTTGATGTAATACTTACGTCAATATGCGTACAAATTTTTGAATAAACTAACTAAATACTTAAGAGGAAAACTATGCGTATCATCCAAACTTCAAATGCTCCGGCAGCCATTGGCCCTTACTCACAAGCGGTTGTGGTCGGCAATATTCTCTTCACTTCAGGTCAAATCCCTTTGCGTGCTGACGGCACTTTGGTGGAGGGTGATATTAAGGTACAAACAGCGCAAGTGTTGAGTAATTTAAAAGCCATTATTGAAGAGGCTGGTGCTGATTTATCTAGGGTCATTAAAACAACCGTATTCTTAAAAAACTTGGACGATTTTGTGGCAATGAATGGTGTTTATGCACAAGCGTTTGGTAGTCACACGCCTGCACGTTCTACTGTTCAAGTCGCAAAATTACCGCGTGATGTCTTGGTGGAAATTGAAACGATTGTCTCTCTCGCAAAAGACTAAGGGTTTTTGAGCCTGTGATGTTAATTTTTCAGCGCATTTTCTAAGTCCGCTGCTAATGAAAGCATACTCTTATATGCCTCTGTTGTACCCTCCACAACATCGACAAATGACAAAAGGCCTACAGGATTTAATCTGTAAGCCTTTGTTTTGTATGGTGCGCCCGAAGAGATTCGAACTCCTGACCCCTTGGTTCGTAGCCAAGTACTCTATCCAGCTGAGCTACGGGCGCGTGAGGCGTGAATTATACGCGAACTTGGGTTTATTTCCAGTAGAAAAAACTAATTTAGCGATAAACGTCCAATGTTTGGCGGAGAGCGAGGGATTCGAACCCTCGATACAGATTTAAGCCCGTATGCTTCCTTAGCAGGGAAGTGCCTTCGACCACTCGGCCAGCTCTCCGTTTTGTTGCTGTGTTGCGAGGGCATAACAATACTCGATTACGCCTTAAAAATCAATCTAAGCTTAAGAACATCATGGCAAAGAAGTAAGTGTTTGTCCATCTCCTGTCCAACGGAGATTTTAAATGGCATCAATTCGTAAACGCAATGGCAAATGGCAAGTTCGAATCAATCGTGACGATATATCAGTCACAAAGACCTTCCTGAATAAAAAAGATGGTGAAACGTGGGCGCGACTCACAGAAATAGCAATTGAGCGAAATGAATTTACCCTCAAGACCAAGAAGACCACAGAAACACTTGGGCAGCTGTTTGACCAATACAATGATGAAGTGGCGCCGTTACATAGGTCTAAAACAACAAGCTTCATGTTGGCTAGTTTGAAAAGTAGGTTGGGCGATGTTCGAGTCGATTCGTTTAATGCACGAGACCTTGCCGATTGGCGTGATAAGAGGTTGCAAGAAGTGAAAGCCGCATCCGTGGTGCGCGAATTGAATACCTTGTCTGCTATGTTGAATCATGCCAGAAAAGAGTGGTGTATAAAGATTGCTAACCCAGTTGCTGATATTAAACGTCCTACGGTTGGTGCAT
>CAMCTR010000110.1 GCA_945878605.1 Candidatus Methylopumilus universalis
AAGTTCTCTGTTATTAAAACCATTCAAGCGATTGAAGAGGCGAACGTCGCAATTCTGGTGGTGGATGCGCAAGAGGGTATTACAGAACAAGATGCTCACGTAGCGGCATATATTCTTGAAACAGGCCGTGCTTTGGTAGTTGCCATTAATAAATGGGATGGCTTAAAAGAAGATGAGCGCGATTGGATTAAGCGTGAAATTGACCGTAAGCTTCAATTTTTGGATTTCGCAAAATTCCATTACATTTCAGCTTTGCGCAAAAAAGGCTTGCCTGAACTATTCACCTCGGTAGATGGGGCTTACAAAGCGGCAATGGCGAAGCTTTCAACCCCACAATTAACCCGCGTATTGATTGATGCGATTGCGCAACATCAGCCGCCAATTAGCAAGGGTATTCGTCCAAAATTGCGTTATGCCCACCAAGGCGGTAGCAATCCGCCTATTGTCGTGATTCATGGTAATCATGTGGAAGGTGTTAAGGACACCTACAAACGCTTTTTGGAAGGGGTGTTTCGTAAGACATTCCAATTGACTGGCACCCCTTTAAGAGTGCAGTTTAATCAGGGTGATAACCCATTTGCTGAGCCAGATAAGCGCGTTCAAGGCGAAGGTGTTGTCAGTATGCGTAGACGTAAAACTGCGCAGCGTGCTGAATTGAATGCCCGTAAGAATGATGAAGTAAAGCAGGGTAAGCCTAAAGCTTCAGGTCTTGAGATTGCTAAACGAGCGCCTAGGAAAAAGAAATCTTAAGTTAGTAAACAATGCGGCAATAAAAAAGCACCGCAAGTATGGCGGTGCTTAATTATTTGTATTGCGTTTGTTAGTTGTTAGTTGTTTAGACTTTCCCAGATTTTCCACCAAGCGCGTTCGTCTGTTGAAGAGCGTTTGCCAAGCATTCTGCTATCGGGATAGTTGGTTTTAAGAACGCGCATTGCATCTTCTTTGAGATCCTGCATTTGAAGGAAGTCATAAGCGCTAATCATAATTACCAGTGCTTCCTCCAGGCTAGTAGATTGTGGATAATTTTCGATCGCGAACTTACAACGATTAACAGAGGCGAGGTAGGCTTGGCGTTTCATGTAATAGCGAGCCACATGAAGTTCGTGGGCTGCTAAAGCATTAACAAGATAAGTCATGCGTAATTCACTGTCTTTAGCATAGCGGCTATCTGGGTAGCGAGTAATGAGTTCCTTGAATGCTAGGAATGAAGCATTCATTGCTTTAGGGTCACGGTCGTTGATTTCTTGGCTAGTAAGTTTGTCTACGACACCACGCTCTGTGAAGCTAGCTAGGCCGCGCATGTAATATGCATAGTCCACGTTAGGGTGGTTGGGATGTAACTTAATAAAACGTTCAGCCGCTGCAGTGCAAGAAACGGGGTCTGATTTTTTATAGTATGCGTAAGCCGTTTCCAATTGTGCTTGCGCAGCATATTTTCCGTGTGGATAGCGAGACTCTAAGATTTTAAAATACTTAATCGCTTTCTCGAAGTCACGATCGCGCATCTTGGTATCCGCTTCCTGATAGATGCGTTCTGCAGGCCAAGCTTTTGTTTCATCGAGCTCGGAAGGTGCGCCGAAAATACTACAACCGGAAAGCCACATGACTACAAAAAACGCTAAACTGTATTTCATTTATTTGAATACCTAAAAATTGATTAATTTAACTTTAAACTGATTATAACTGATGACGCAAAACACACCTATCGCTCTTATTATCCCACAAGATTTGGGAGGAATGCGTTTAGATCAAGCATTGCAACGCATGTTGCCTGAGCATTCACGTTCACGTCTACAGGCATGGATTAAAGATGGCTTAGTCAAATTAAACGGCGAGGCAAGTACATCTAAAAGCAAAGTATGGGGCGGTGAAAAGGTTCTTGTTCATGCACAAGAAAAACCCGAAACGAGCGCGTTTCTTGCACAAGATATACCGCTCAATATTGTGTATGAGGATGATCATATTCTAGTGGTAAATAAACCAGCGGGCATGGTGGTACATCCTGCGGCAGGTAATTGGGACGGTACTCTACTTAATGCCATTTTGCATCATGACCCACATGCTAAAGATTTACCTCGTGCCGGGATTGTGCATCGATTAGATAAAGATACTAGCGGTTTGTTGGTGGTAGCTAAAACATTAGTGGCACAAACTAGCCTTGTACGTCAGCTTCAAGCGCGGACGGTTAAGCGTGAATATCGCACCATTGTTTGGGGGCAAGTATGGCGCAACGGCAAAATAGACCAACCAATTGGACGCCATTCTCACTCTCGCACTAAAATGGCCATTAATAAGATGGGTAAACCAGCGGTGACTCGCTACGAAGTCTTGGAACGCTTTGCAGTCCATACTTATATACGTTGTAACTTAGAAACGGGGCGAACACATCAAATTCGTGTGCACATGCAATTTTTAAAAGCTCCTATTGTTGGTGATACTGTGTATGGCTACAAAGGAATTATTCCGCTAAAAGCAATGACACAAACGCTTAGAGACTTTGTTCAAAGCTTTGATAGACAAGCTTTGCATGCGATCAAGTTGGGCTTAATTCATCCTGCTACTAGTGAGCCGATGGAATGGCAAATCGAACTGGCTGATGACATGAAGTCTTTGCTAGAGGCCATGCGTCATGAAGATGCACCGCTTGAAGAGCCCTTTGAGTTTAGTGAAGATCCTTATTTGTCAGATGAAGATTACGAAGATGATGACTTCGATGACGAGGATGATTTGGATGCGGATTTAGAGCCGCTTGAAGAGGGTGACGAGGACATTGAGTAGCGCTGAATTCATCATTCCAGATTGGCCAGCACCCGCCAATGTGAAAGCTATACAAACGACTAGGCTAGAAGGCTATAGTGTTGCGCCTTATGGAAGTTTAAATCTCGGTTTGCATGTACATGATGATGATTCGGCAGTCGCAAAAAATCGTCAATTATTAAGTGGCTATTTACCTTCAGAGCCGGTATGGCTTAATCAGGTGCACGGTATTGAGGCTGTTGATGCTGCCAAAAGCTTGTGCATTCAAGATGCTGATGCGTCGTTTAGCAAAAATAAAAATGTGGTTTGCGTGACCATGACGGCCGATTGCTTGCCTGTTTTGTTATGTAACAAGCAAGGGACTGCGGTTGCCTCGATCCATGCGGGTTGGCGTAGCTTATGTGATGGCGTAATTGAGGCAACTATTAGAGCTATCGGTGAGGAACCAGAAAACTTAATGGCATGGCTAGGTCCAGCGATTGGCCCCGATGCTTTTGAAGTAGGCGGTGAGGTCCGTGAGGCGTTTATTGCAAAAGATGCTCAAGCTGAGCAGGCTTTCAAATCCGCAAGCGATAAATGGCTAGGGGATTTATATGTAATCGCAAAACAACGTTTGAATAAGCTGGGCGTTATTGAAATATATGGCGGCGGCGAATGCACTTACAGCAACCCATCCCAGTACTTCTCATTTAGACGCGATGGCGTTACGGGACGAATGGCCACCATGGTTTGGTTTGAATAACGAGAGCTTGATACCTCGTTTATAATATCGGCTTAGCAATAAAATTAAAAATAAAAACTCTTCATATACAGAAACCAAAAAAGAAATGTTGAACGCGCACAGTCCTGTTATAACTTGGATTATTTCTGCGAGCTTGCTCGGCGGCGCGCTTAGCGTTATGTGCGCTGGCTTTGTCGCACTTAACGCCCGTACGCAATGGATACCCATGCTCATTAGCTATGCAATTGGCGCTATGTTGGGCGCAGTATTTCTTGAGATATTGCCGCATGCTTTTCACGAGGCGAGCAGCGTTGAAAATATGGCGACGACTGTGCTGTTTGGCATCCTGTTATTCTTTGTGCTTGAAAAATTGGTGTTGTGGCGTCACTGCCATGGCGAGCACTGTGAAGCTCACGCTATGCATACAGAAGATGATTGCCCTGCGCATGAAATCAAGGATCATGCAGAGGCTCAAACCACAAAGTTCAAAGCTGTGACAGAAAAAGCGCCATCTATTGTTAAGCCACATTCACATGGTCATCAACATGACTCAGGCCGCAGTGGCATGATGATTATGGTGGGTGATACTTTCCATAACTTTGTGGATGGTATATTAATTGCAGCTGCTTTTATGATTGATATTAGGCTTGGTGCGGTCACTGCGATGGCGATTATTGCACATGAAATCCCGCAGGAAGTAGGAGATTTCTTAATTCTGCTGCATTCCGGTTATAGCAAAAAGCAGGCCTTCTTATTTAATTTATTTTCAAGCTTAGCAACTTTGGTGGGCGGCGTGTTAGCTTATTTTGCCTTGCAAACATTACAAAGTTGGATTCCTACCATTTTAGGCCTGGCGGCGGCGAGTATGCTTTATGTGGCAGTTGCGGATTTAATTCCAGGCTTACATAAGCGCACCGAGCTTAAAGCAACCATTGCCCAAGTTGGTTTAATCGGATTGGGAGTCGCTTCTATCTGGCTGACTAAGTTTTTCCTCGAGTAGTGCTTTTTTACGTTTACGTTGCGGCGTGCCTAAAATCCAAAGTAGCAATCCGCATGGCATTAAACCGTAAAAAAATAAAGTTAAAATGCCAGCTGTAAGACTAGGCTCAGTGGCTGCCATTAAAAAGGTGACGTAAAG
>CAMCTR010000111.1 GCA_945878605.1 Candidatus Methylopumilus universalis
CAGCCAAACTAATAGGAGAAATTAAACTTTGAATTGCCAATCTAATTTTATCTGCGATACTAAAGATTCCATAACTTTCCTTATCCAGCGCAAAACCAATCATCATAAGCATGCCATTTGTGTATAGTGAAATTGTGATCCTAGAAAAAAAATAATGGCTGCTCTCAACAAAGGAATTTCTTAGATCCGCCCAAGAAACTTCGGTCGAGTGTAATAATTTCTTGCTATATACCCAATATAGATAAAATACCCCAGATAGAAACGTAACCAATGAATTAATCAAGAGCGCAATTGAAGTGTCATTTTGACTATTAACAAAAATGAATATGGCGGGTATTGAAAAGATTCTAAAGCTTAATTGGATAATGACAATCGGCATCATCCTTTCTAGTCCTTGAAGCAGCCAAATTGGCAATAGGAAATTTCCAAAAAAACCAATAAGGCTTATATAAAAAAATGTTTTGGCTTCTTTTAGCTGGGGAATATAAATGATTGCCAAAAGAAAAAGCAGCAGTAAGCTAATAAAAATAAGAAACTGCGCTGCCCAAGAAGAGAAAAAAATCCGGGAAACAGCTTTTCTGTCGTTTTGGGATTCGGCTATTCTTGCAGCTGCACTTAATCCAAAGCCGTACTCTACGAACATAATTAAAAAAGCCATTACTGCCTGTGTAAAGGCAATTTGACCGTAGCCATAAGTTCCCAGAACACGCGCCAAATAAGGAATTGTAATTAAAGGAATAATAGTGTTCCCTATCTGCAGCGCAGACAAAGAAAAAATATTTTTTTTAAGCCTACTCACATAACTACTCGAACCATCAGGCATAAATTCCAAACGCTACGCACAATATCATCAAGACTTTCTTTAGCTTGCCAGTTAATAAAATACTTCAATTTTTTCGATTTTTTCTAAACATTTTTCAAATCCAGCAACCAATTTGAGCACACTTAATTCTAAACGTGACACAAGATTAAAAGCATGCCAAGCAACATTTTTTTCTATGAAATAGATTGCCGCAACGAGCCCCTGAGAAACATGTTTAGTGTAAATACAACCGCCCACGCCTTTGCCAAACATTGTTGCATAACCATTTCCATAATCCTACAAGAGTGTTAATTCGTCATTTGTTACTTTGACAGCGTAAGGCAATAGCTTGTCAAGGAATTGATGCTGGCATCCACCAATAAGGCAAGCTGAATGTGCACCCACATAGTGAACATATCTCAGGC
This sequence comes from Candidatus Methylopumilus universalis, assembly GCA_945878605.1. Classification (GTDB taxonomy): domain Bacteria; phylum Pseudomonadota; class Gammaproteobacteria; order Burkholderiales; family Methylophilaceae; genus Methylopumilus_A; species Methylopumilus_A universalis_B. The sequence goes on from CAMCTR010000111.1 coordinate 1,228, forward strand.
AGACAATACGCAAGCTTCTTAACTGAATAAGACAAACCTTGCAACATTTCTTGACATCTGCAACTTAGTTCCTTGACATGGATTAATGGAACTTAACGAATGATTCTAATCAATATGAAAATATTGAAGATCAACATAAATTAACCCTAAGCACTTGCAATAGCTTATCAACAATCTCTTTAGGTGACTCAATCTCTGTAGAGACATGAACATCAGGAGATACTGGTGGCTCGTACAAACTACTTATGCCGGTAAAATTTTGCAGTTGGCCGCTGAGAGCCTTAGCATATAAGCCCTTACTATCTCTACGAATACACTCCTCAATTGATGCATCAATAAACACTTCGATGAATTCTTCATTATTAAAGAGTGAACGAGCTAATGCACGATCGGCCCTAAAAGGACTGATTAGCGCCACAATAATAATCAGCCCAGCATCCACCATTAATCTAGCGATTTCCGCGGTACGCCTAACGCTCTCTTTACGGTCATCATCTTCAAATCCTAGGTCGACATTGATACCGCCTCGAAGGCGGTCACCATCTAACACAAAGATGTTAAATCCTTCATCATTAAGGCGGCGCTGTAGCAAGCTAGCAATAGTCGATTTACCTGACCCCGATAACCCAGTAAGCCATACGCAGATTGGACGATACGCATTAGGACTAGTCCGTGTTAATTTATTTGCCGACAAATTCTGATTGCTCATATTAACTTTATATGGGACCGTTCATTTTTTTAATGGGCCTTATTGCTATTTTGGCAGTCTTTTTCAGCTAACGCCCTCAATGGCGTCCTCACCTCTTCAGCGCTAAGATAACGACTCCACGACAGCAAACCAATTCTCCTAGCATCATAGTCATTTATCAGTGTCCATAGCAATGCATCCTTAGAAAAGCGAAGCAGTCGACCATAGTTACTCTCCTCAATAAACAGACCCCCATCAGGAAGAATTTGAGCTCGTCCCGCAGTCATTGTGACGGGCCTTGCAGCAGACAATAGTTTTTCATAAGGCTGTGAAGCTTGGTTGTTTTTAAAATCAAACAAATACACTCGATTGATGTCATTGGGGGTTAAAAAAGAGAGCTCTTTGTGAGTTGGGCCAGAGACTACATTGTTGCTAAAAACGGAGATCTGGTGATCATTCACAAAATGAACCGAGTGCTGATTCATCCATGGGCCAGTCTGATGCCAGATAATTTTATTGGTTGAGGGGCGGTATAAGAATATCGTGCTCAGATGGCGAGAGGAGATCAGCAGGTCCCCTCGCTTCCAATAGGCAGAATCTGACTGAGCCACCGAGATCTGATTTAGATGGATGGGGTCGTCATTTAACACCGGACCAGAAGTCCCCATTAATAGTGGCGCCAACCCATTACCGATTAAAATATTAGCAAAAGAGCGTCTCTCCAGCAGCCTGCCATCTAGCGAGAAATGAGCCAGGGCATCACCCCGAACATAATTACGTAACCAGATGTTTTCAGGAAAGCCATCCGTTGAAATAGATGGTGCCCAGATGGCATCACCGGTTTCATCTAATTCATTCGAGTGGTGTGCCGCTTCGTTGAGCACCCAAACAGGTTTTGGACTACAAATGCCTTGCCTGACCAATGATGAGTCTGTGTTAAAAATAATATCTCCGTCATTAAGTAAAATAGGATAATGATTCAAAAGATTGAACTGACTCCCTTTTGGCAACCATCTCTTGTCAGTGATCTGATTGTAAATATATGATAAGTCAGGTTGCCATCGCGCCATTTCTGCGCCATCTGCAATTCGGATAAGCTTCACCACACCCTTCTTCGCCTTGGCGTCAACACCCGAAAACAACACGTAGCCCGGGTCGTCAGGGGCTGGGAATCGACGAACCCAGGCAGGTGTCTCAACCTCCTTGCGACTCATTAGAAATGCCAGTGGATCACCACTAATACTTTGTTGAAGCTCCTGGGCTGCAGATTTAACGTTTTCCGGGAGACTGGCTATCCAGATAATCATCTGTGTCTGATTCTCTGTAAATCTTTTATTGGACGCCACTAAAACATGGCGCACAGCCCAGGCTGAGGTAAGCACTGCAACAATCATTAGGGTGACAAATACCGTGCCAAGCCAAAACCAAAATTTCCAGCTAAATTCCTGCCCAGTAGGTTTAACGCTAGTGTTTAGAGGCTTTTGTTCCATTAAGTCTGTACCTTTAGGGTGCGCGCACCAATATTCTTTGAAAAGTTACACAAATCATTGTAGGTAGCTCTGGCACGCTTAAGTAATTCGGAATCGAATTCATCATCATTGTCAGTGGCCGGCCTTGGTGCGTTAATTTTTTTTGCTAAAAGTCCAGCATCCCCATCGACGCTAATCACTGTAAAAATTGACTGGAGCATCGATTCTGGCGAGCTGCATAGCGCATCATAATTAATCAAATAAAATCTGGACGCTGGCTGAGCCAACAGATAGCGATGGACTGCATCCCAGTAGTTTAACCAGTAGTTAAGACTGTCCGGCTTTAAGGTCGTATCCATCTCAGGCAACGCAAAGTAAAATGGAAGGTGCCCTAAACCAAACTCATGGTGTGCCAACCAAGTCATGTACTTTTTAGAAAAACCGTCTTCATTATGCATCTCAGAAAAAATTCGATGCTGCTTATAAAGCGAACGCGCCATTGAAACCGGATCTCGGTAAATCAATAAAGTGGTTGCCGTTGGATCGTCCCCTAGGTCGCTTAATCGGACGAGATTATTGTTATTCTTAGACAAATAGCGCTTAAGTGTGGGTGCGACTGAAGTCGGTTTTGGATTGGCAACTACTGCACGATAATCAGCAAAGTTCGCAAGAGCTTTTTCTGATGGTCTTTCAATTGCGAGGCTTTGGTTAGTTCTTTTATAACTTGAGTAGGTTTGCCAAAACACTTCCTCTAGAGCTTCTGGACTATCGAAGCCCATCATCACACCGTCGTTATGGGCTCGCTCTTTCTTGGCTGAGGTTACATGAAATTTACCCGTCAAGTTTTTCCATAAATTAGGGGCGAGCAGAAAAGGCATGTCACGGTAGGTAAGTGATCTAAAATCATCAAGCTCTTCAAGAATATTGAGCATCAATGTTGTGCCAGATCGAGCCATGCCAGTCACGTAGACCGGTCGACCTAACGGCAATAACGCGACATCTTTATTAGTTGCCGATGCAGTTTTTTTGGTCAGGAAAAATAGCTTCTCAAGGTCAAATGAAATTTCACGGACAAATTGTAACTCGAGGGCGATCCAGTGCAAACAACGTTCTAGTAAACTGTATTCGTGCTGAGACTTAGTGGGAGCTGCTTGATGCCGCTTTT
>CAMCTR010000112.1 GCA_945878605.1 Candidatus Methylopumilus universalis
CTCACAAGATAATCCTCTCGTCCTAAAACTCATTGTTGCTGCGCGTGGAGCAGTTGCTGCTTTTGAAGACGACTTCAAAAAAACTGAAACTTTGCGTAAAAAAACGCTCGCCAAGCTCGGCAAAATCACCAGAAAAGATAATATCCAGTTTGATGGACTATCTCGCGTTTCTCATGTCACTGATGCAACCGATTGGCGCGTTGAATATCCTTTTGTGGTCATCAATCCGGACACTGAAATTGAAATAGCTGCCATTGTAAAAGCCTGTATTGAACTTGGCCTCACCATTATTCCGCGAGGAGGTGGCACCGGTTACACAGGTGGCGCAATACCGCTCACCAAGTTTTCTGCGGTGATCAACACTGAAAAATTAGACACGGTTGGTCGGGTTGAAATGCGCACTTTGCCCGGCGTGAGTCGGCAAGTGCCAACGCTGCATTGCGGCGCTGGGGTGGTGACACGTCGTGCCATGGAAGCGGCAACTGATGCGGGCCTTGAGTTTGCTTGCGACCCAACCTCGGCTGATGCCTGTTGTATCGGTGGTAACGTGGCGATGAACGCGGGCGGTAAAAAGGCGGTGCTTTGGGGCACGGCGCTTGATATTTTGGCTTCATGGCGCATGGTCACGCCAGATGCCAACTGGCTTGAGGTTGAGCGTTTAGATCACAACCTTGGCAAAATTCATGATATTGATGTCGCCAAATTCCGTATCAGCCGTTTTGATATTGATGGCAAAACACTGATTGGTGAACCTGAGATTTTAGAGATTCCTGGACCTAGCTTCCGTAAGGTAGGCTTGGGTAAAGACGTGACGGATAAATTCTTATCCGGCTTGCCAGGCATCCAAAAAGAAGGTTGTGATGGCTTAATCACCTCAGCAACATTTATTCTTCATCGCATGCCCAAGCATGTGCGTACCGTTTGTTTGGAATTCTTCGGTCACGTGGCGCTTGCTGTCCCTGCGATTGTTGAGATTAAAGATCATTTAGACGCTACAGAATCAACCTTGCTTGCTGGTCTGGAGCACATGGATGAACGCTACATTAAAGCAGTAGGTTATGCGACTAAAGCGAACCGTTCCGAGCGCCCAAAAATGGTGTTGATTGCGGATATTGCGAGTGATGATGAAGATGCCGTGGGTGAAGCGGCATCGCATATTGTTCGCCTTGCCAATGCGCGTGGCGGTGAGGGCTTTATTGCTGTCTCACCTGAAGCACGTAAAAAGTTTTGGCTAGACCGTGCACGTACTGCGGCGATTGCGAAACATACTAACGCCTTTAAGATTAACGAGGACGTGGTTATTCCATTGCCACGTTTGGGCGATTATTCCGATGGCATCGAACGCATTAATATTGAGCTTTCCATTGATAATAAATTGAAGTTGGTGGATGCACTTGAGACATTCTTGCAAGGCGATTTGCCTTTGTATGAAGATGACGACACGCAAGTGGATCAAGAGTTGTTGCTGGCGAAAAAAGCGCAATCTATCAAATTGCTGCAAGACGTCAAAGCCCATTGGCTCAAAGTGTTGGATAGTCTTGATTTGCCAACCAGTAGTTTGGGGCAAGAATATGCAAATCTTGCAGTAGAAAACGTCTTCCGTGCGGTGCAAGAGCACCAAGTCCGGATCTCTTGGAAGCGCGAGCTGAAAAAGCCTTTGCAACTGATTTTTAGTGGACGTGAATACCAAAGTATTTTGGCGCGTTGTGATGAAATTCACCAAAAAGTGCTCAAAGGCCGTGTGTTTGTTGCCCTGCATATGCATGCTGGCGACGGCAATGTGCATACCAACATCCCTGTAAACTCAGATGACTATGAAATGATGCACGCCGCGCATACTGCGGTTGTTCGCATTATGAAGTTAGCAGGTGATTTAGATGGCGTGATTTCTGGTGAGCATGGAATCGGCATCACCAAAATGGCATTTCTTGATGAGAAAACCATTTCTACCTTTGCCGCGTATAAGCAAAAAGTTGACCCGGAAGGCCGCTTTAATAAAGGCAAATTGATGGCAGGTTCTGGCTTGGAGAGAGCCTACACGCCTAGCTTTGGCTTGCTTGAGCAAGAATCCATCATCATGGAACAATCTGCGATTGGTGATATTGCCGATTCGATTAGTGATTGTTTGCGTTGCGGTAAATGTAAGCCGGTGTGTACGACGCACGTACCACGCGCTAATTTGCTCTACAGCCCACGTAACAAAATTCTTGGCACTTCATTATTGATTGAAGCCTTCCTTTACGAAGAGCAAACCCGTCGCGGTATTTCCCTCAAGCATTTTGATGAGTTTAATGACGTGGCCGACCATTGTACGGTGTGTCATAAGTGCTTTAACCCATGCCCTGTGGATATTGACTTTGGTGATGTGTCGATTGCGATGCGTAATTTCTTGCGTGAGCAAGATAAGAAGCATTTTAATCCTGGTACTTCGCTAGCCATGACTTTCCTCAATCTTAAAGATCCTGCAACGATTAAATTGATGCGAAGTTTGATGGTTGGTGTTGGGTACAGAGCACAGCGACTTGGCCACGCAGTATTTAAAAAGCTTGGTCTATTAACGGGCTTTATGAAACGTCCACCATCCACCTTGGGCAAACCAGAAATTAAAGCGCAAGTGGTGCACTTCTTAAATCGACCTATGCCAAAAGCAATGCCAACAAAGACCTCGCGTGCCTTGCTTGGCATTGAAGATGACAAGATGGTGCCGGTGATTCGTGACCCAAAAAAAATGGGCGAAGAGGGCGATGCAGTCTTCTACTTCCCGGGTTGTGGTTCAGAGCGTTTATTCTCAACGGTTGGCTTAGCAACACAAGCGATGCTGTATGAAGTAGGCACGACGACTGTATTACCGCCAGGGTATTTGTGTTGCGGCTATCCGCAAACGGCGAGCGGTAATCATGACAAAGGTCAACAAATCACCGCTGAGAATCGCGTACAGTTCCACCGTATTGCTAACACCTTAAACTATCTTGATATTAAGACGGTGATCGTGTCTTGCGGTACTTGTATGGATCAATTGCAAAAGTACGAATTCGAGAAGATTTTCCCAGGTTGCCGCTTGTTAGATATTCACGAATATCTCATGGAAAAAGGCATGAAGCTAGAAGGGGTGACGGGTACGCGTTATATGTATCACGACCCTTGTCACAGCCCTATGAAGACTTATGCGCCACTAAAAGTGACAAACGCGCTGATGGGTCAAGATGTTGCTTTGAATGAGCGTTGCTGCGGTGAGTCTGGGACGTTTGCGGTGAGTCGTCCAGACATCGCAACGCAAGTAAAAATGCGCAAGCAAGAAGAGCTAGAAAAAGGCATGGTTAAGCTTGGTTTAACGCCGGGTGCGCCAGAGCAAGAGGTGAAGATTTTGACTTCTTGCCCAAGCTGTTTGCAAGGCTTATCTCGCTACGGCGAAGAAACAGGCATCACGTCTGATTACATTGTGGTGGAAATGGCCAAGCACATTCTTGGTGAAAATTGGATGCAAGAGTACGTAGAAAAAGCGAATAACGGCGGGATTGAAAAAGTCTTGTTGTAAGGTGTTTTAGCCTCCAATAAAAAAGCGCGGGTCTGAAAAGATTTCACGTTTTTTTATTGCCTAATAAATCGCTTATTGAAACAGCGCAGTCTGCATATTCACAATTCTAGATTTAGGAAACACAGCTTTAAATGTACTGCCTTTGCCAAATTCGCTTGTGATCTCTAATCGACCTTGATGGCGACTGAGAATGTGTTTAACGATAGAAAGGCCTAAGCCTGTGCCGCCCGTTTCGCGGCTGCGACTGCGGTCAACACGGTAAAAGCGCTCGGTCAGTCTATCGATATGTTGTTGTTTAATCCCAAGGCCCGTATCAGTCACGCTAAATATTGCTTCTTGGTTTTTTTCTTCCCAATTCATAGCGATGCTTCCACCATCTGGTGTATAGCGAATAGCGTTGCTCACTAAATTACCAAACGCGCTGTGTAGCTCTTGATTAGAGCCAACTAATCCAAGAGTTTGGACAGATTCTAGCGTGAGAGTGTGGCGACCATTACTGAGTCTCTTAGACTCATTTAAGATAGTGTTAAGAAGAGCCGGCACATCTAGCTCTGCTTCATCTGGCGAAGTTGCGCCACTTTCTAATTGGGATAACGCGAGTAAATCTTCAATGAGCAAACGCATCCGGCTGGTTTGGTCTTGCATCATGTCAAAGTAACTTTTAAGACTTTCAGGCACGGCGCCATCCATATCGCCTAGAGTCTCCAAGAAGCCGCCGACCACTGTGAGCGGAGTTCTTAGTTCGTGCGAAACGTTGGCAATAAAGTCTCGGCGCATATGCTCTAATTTTTCTATTTGACTAACATCGCGACTAATCAGTAATTTTTGATTGCTACCAAAAGCGACCAATTGGATTTCTAAGGTGACGTCAGATTTAATCCAAGACATAAGTTTAATAGGGTCGGTATCGATGTGGTGATTTAGATATTGAATGAAGTCGGTGTTTCGGACAAAGTAAACAATTGGCTGACTAATATCCTGCTTGAGCGACAAGCCTAATTGCTGTTC
>CAMCTR010000113.1 GCA_945878605.1 Candidatus Methylopumilus universalis
GAATCTTACATGGTGGATAATGCAAGTTATGTGGATGCCACATGGTTAATAGGAAAAAAACGTATTGGGATTTCAGCGGGGGCATCTGCACCCGAAGTTTTGGTTAAAGAGGTGATTGATAAGCTTCAGGTACTTACAAAAGCTGAGGTGACTGAATTGCAGGGTGTGGTTGAGAACGTAGTGTTTCAATTGCCCAGAAATCTTAAAGAGGCCTAAAATATTCAATCAATAAAAGGCGCTTCAAGCGCCCTTTGTTAATTTGACAAGCGCATTAAATTTTTCTGGATGTTTATCGATATAAAGAGACAGTGCGGTAATGCCAGCGCAAGTAATCATGCCTATCGAAATGCCTTATATGCCAAGAATGCTCATGTTTATTTCTTCAAGTTGTCTAAACTAAAAGCCGTTGTTGGATTTGCTGCAAGTGTTAGCAATCCACCCACGATCGCCAAGTATTGAAAAGGCGAGAGACCTAATGCAAAAGAAATGAAAATCGCATAAATTGCCATCGCAATAGCTGCTGGTTTAGTTTTAAAGCCAAGCATCAAGGCAATGCCGCCAACCAATTGCACCAAAATAATGAGTGGCGCAAAAATGCCTGGCAAACCTTGGTGACCAAGCGCATTTTGATAATCTAAATAGCCAGATGGGCTGTTAAAGAATCCAATAATTAACGCAATGACTTGAAGCAAGAAAAGCTGAGCTAACAATACACGACCTAAAGTGCTTAAGTATTTGTTCATGAAAATGACCTTGTAAAAGAATTTGTCCGTAAAGTATAACCCAGCAGGCTATCGATGAGAATAACGCTTGCAACATGATGACTTCATTTGCTGATGTAGGATGGCTTGGGTAGAATACGCGGTTTGATCATAAGTTTATTATTTCACTATTTTTTTAACTCACAGGAAACATTTGATATGGCTAAAATTATTTTTAAAGCGGGCGAAGCAACCGTTTATTCAGAAGGAAAAGATGTCACGGCGGCAATGCCAGAAATCTTAATCGGCGCAGTGGATGGCCCAGTAGGCACAGCATTCGCTAACATGATGGCGCAAAGCAAAGGTCATACTGCTATGTTTGCGGTGCGTGATATTAACCAATTGGTCCGCCCGGCTACCATGATGGTGCCAAAAGTTACTTTGAAGGACAGCATCAATATCGAACTATTCGGTGGTGTTGTTCAAGCTGCAACTGCTGATGCAATTTTGGATTGTGTCATTGAAGGTATTATCCCTAAAGATCAAGTAAACGATCTATGTATCGTGAGTTTGTTATGGATTGATCCAGGCTGTGCTGCTTTGGCTAAAGAAGGTAAGTTGGACAAAGCCGACATGTATAAAAACAACTATGAAGCGACTAAGTTGGCGATTAAACGAGCATTAAACGATGAGCCAACGATTGATGAGCTGATCAAAAACCGTCATACAGTTAAACACTGTATGTGGGACGAAAGCTGGGGCGAGATTTAATTCGTTTAAGAAGTTTGCCAATTAAAAAACAGCCCTCATCGGGCTGTTTTTTAATTGCCTTAATATTTAGGCTTAAAACTCTCAATCGGTGGTAATCGCATGATTTTATCAATCACCAATCTTGCCATCGCCCAAGCCTTGTCTTCACGCATCATGGCTAGCTCTTGTTCATCGTAAGGCAGGTAGCGGCCACCATGCGTGAGCGAGTACCTTACCGAGTTTTCGACATTGGTGTAGGCAAGCATCACATCTTGAATGCGTTCATCTTTAAAGCGGTAAATTGATGGCATGGTTTATTCGGATATATAAATTTAACGTTTTAAGTTTAGCAAAATATTTCGTACTGGTGTGGGAAGTGCAGCGCCAATTGCATCTTCAATCGGAAGCCATATTATATATGGCATATTGCTTTGTAGCGGCCTGTTTGTCACGCTTAATGGCTGGGGTAATATTTCTAGTTTAAAGTGTGTAAACACATGTTGAATGCTCTCTAACGGCTCTTCGGCTTCAACGTCTAAACCAAATTGTCTTAAGGCCACTTCGATGGCGATATCTTGCATGCTGATTTCAGGCAAGCTCCATAGGCCTCCCCAGATCCCACTTGATGGGCGCTTTTCTAGCATCACTTCATTGCCATCTAATATCAACAGCATGGTGGTTTGTTTTTGCGGAATCGTTTTTTTAGGTTTTGGTGTTGGCAATGCTTTAGTTTTATTTTGGGCCAGCGCAAAGCAACTTCCCTTGAGCGGACAAATATCGCATTTTGGTTTGCCATGCGTGCAAATGGTTGCGCCTAAATCCATTAAGCCTTGTGTGTAGGCGATCATGTCTTGCTCTGGGATTAATGATTCGGCGAGTGTCCATAATTGTTTCTCAATTTTAGGTATGCCCGTCCAGCCTTCAATAACATAGTGTCTTGCTAATACGCGTTTTACATTACCATCCAAAATGGTTTGGTTTTGCTCAAAAGCAAAAGATGCAATTGCTGCGGCAGTTGATCGACCAATGCCAGAAAGTGTTTGGATTTGCTCAAAGTCTTGCGGAAATTCTCCATCATGTTCATCCATAATGGTCTGCGCGGCATTGTGTAAATTGCGTGCACGTGAGTAGTAGCCTAAGCCACTCCAATGCTGCAAAACTTCTTCTTGAGTGGCGTTAGCTAGGCTAGCAATATCAGGGAAGCGCGCCATAAATTTGGCGTAATAGCCAATCACAGCGGTCACTTGTGTTTGTTGTAACATGATTTCCGAAACCCAAATAACATAAGGGTCCAGGGTGTTCTGCCAAGGTAGATCATGTCGGCCATGAACCTTTTGCCAAGCAATTAATCGCGATGAAAAGTCAGCAGGGTTTGTTTTGATTTGCTTACTTTTCATCTTTTTTCAAAATTAAGTTTTTTTTCATCCCTAACTCATCTCAAAAAATCAAAATAAAAGCCATGATGGCTTTACCAAAAATACACAATCACGGCGATACCAAGTGCAATACGATACCAAGCAAAGATTCTAAAATTATGGCCTGCAACGAAGCGAATTAAGGTTTTAATCGCGACTAATGCAGATAAAAATGCCGCAACAAACCCGACTAAAAACAATCCTGCGTCATCAGCACTCAGCAGGTCGCGACTCTTTATCAAGTCATAACCCGTCGCGGCAAACATCACTGGTATCGCTAAAAAGAATGAAAACTCAGTAGCGACCTGGCGGGACAAACCAAAAGACATGCCACCTAAAATCGTTGCACCAGAGCGTGAAACGCCTGGGATTAAAGCCAATGCTTGTACGCATCCTATTTTAAACCCATCTAAGACTGTCATAGATTCGATATTTGAAATCCTTGCTTTAAGTGACAATTTTTCGATAAACAAGATCACAATCCCGCCAACAATCAATGCAATTGCAACAGGGATGGGCTTAAACAAGACCTCTTTTATTTGGTGATGAAATAGCAAGCCCAAAATGGCGAGCGGCAAGAAGCCAACAAACAACTTCAAAACAAAGCGCTGTGCCTGCACATCGCTTTTGAGTGTGCGGACGACTTTAAAAAGTCTTGTGTGGTAAAGCCAACAAACAGACAAGATAGAACCAAGCTGAATGACGATTTCAAAAACATCGCGCTTTTCTTTATCTAAAAAATTAATCAAGTCACCAACGATGATGAGATGACCAGTGCTACTAATAGGTAAAAATTCGGTTGCGCCTTCTACCAAGCCTAAAAGTAAGGCTTTTAATAATAAGATTAGATCCATCAAAGCCCTTTAATTAAAATCTTGAATTAAAACTTCTCTTCGGGTCTTAAATAGCGCCATTCGCCCATTGGTAACTTACCTAAAGTAACACTGCCAATGCGGATGCGTTTGAGACCCAGCACTTCCAAGCCCACCAATTCGCACATGCGGCGAATTTGGCGTTTGCGACCTTCGCGCAGCACAAAGCGAAGTTGGTCTTCGTTCTGCCAAGAGACTTTTGCGGGTTTTAGCTTTACACCGTCCAGAGATAAGCCTTCATTAAGCAGGTCAAGGTCGTTATACGATAAATCACCATCAACGCGCACTAGGTACTCTTTCTCAACAGTTGAGTCTTCGCCGATTAAATGGCGCGCCACTCGACCGTCTTGGGTCAATACCAGAAGCCCTGTAGAGTCAATATCCAGGCGGCCAGCAGGGGCCAAGCCTTTTAAGAACCCTCGTTGAAATTCTCTGGGTTGTGAATGATGGAGCAATGGATCATCTTGCCATTGATTGTCAGGATGAATCAGCACAATCGCAGGGTCGTAACCATCTTCAGCTTGACCAGAAACATAGCCAATTGGCTTGTTAAGAATTATTGTAACGATTTCAGATTGATGCTTTTCAGCGTCTTTGCTGATTTCAATATTGGCATTCATTGCTACGCGAGTACCTAATTCGTCCATGATCCTTCCGTCCACCTTCACCCAGCCATTCGTAATCCACTCATCAGCCTCACGGCGTGAGCAAAAACCAAGTTCTGCCATGCGTTTTGAAAGGCGTGGAAAGTCAGGATTGCTAGGCAAAGGCTTAGGCGTAAACAT
>CAMCTR010000114.1 GCA_945878605.1 Candidatus Methylopumilus universalis
CAAACCAGCAGCGCGCGCCTTTTCCCAAAGTGGGAAGAGGTCGCTGAGTTTTACATCCGCTAAAATCAAGTTTTGTTCATGAGAAACGCGCAGTTCACCAAAGCTATAAGCATCAGACAAATCAGCAACAATAGCCATTTGTTCAGATGTTGCATCGCCCGGTGCATGGCCGTGTGGTTTGAGTGAAAGTGTTACTGCGCGGTATCCCGCTTTTTTGTGGACGTGTGCGCAACGCTTGACCCACGCGGCAAATGCTGGGTTGCTGGCGATGGCGCTATCAAAGCTTGAATCATGCGCTGGCAAGCTTTCATAAGGCATTGCCTCAAAATGTTGGCCAACGCGGGCTAATTCAGCCTCGGTAATTGTGTTTGGATTGTCTTTAAGGTGCAGCCATTCAGCTTCCACTTGTTGTTTGAAGTCTTCAATGCCTAATGCTTTAACTAAAATCTTAATACGCGCTTTATAAGCGTTATCACGACGACCGTGAACGTTGTAAACGCGGATAATCGCTTCGCAATAGGTAAGAGCGTGTTGCCACTCAAGATGTTCGCGAATGATTGTGCCTAAAATAGGTGTGCGCCCTAATCCGCCGCCCACCCAAACTTTAATTGCTGTTTGGCCTTTGGTGTCTTTGTAAAACTCCATGCCAATGTCATGCGCTTGCACGATGGCGCGGTCTTGCTCTGTGCCAGAAACGGCAATTTTGAATTTACGTGGCAATAAGGCAAACTCAGGATGGAAGGTGCTCCATTGGCGCAAGACTTCAGCCATCGCGCGTGGGTCAATCACTTCATCAGGGGCTACACCAGCAAATTGGTCTGTCGTGATATTGCGGATGCAATTGCCAGAGGTTTGAATGGCGTGCATTTCAACGGTAGCAAGCTCAGCCAAAATCTCAGGCACGTCTTCTAACTTAGGCCAATTAAGTTGGAGGTTTTGACGGGTGCTGAAATGGCCGTAGGCTTTGTCGTATTTGTTAGCAATGTTGCCAAGTTTACGTAATTGTCTGGATGACAACATGCCATAAGGCACCGCAATGCGAAGCATAGGCGCTTGGCGTTGAATATAAAGCCCGTTTTGTAAACGGAGTGGACGGAACTCATCTTCAGAAAGTTCGCCAGCAAGATAGCGATTAGTTTGGTCGCGGTATTGCGCGACACGCTCGTTTACGAGTTGTTGGTCAATGGCGTCGTATTTATACATATTTATTCAATTTTTCAAAGAGGCAATATTTTAATGCAAAACCCGCTTGGTTTCACGCTTTATCTTGGCATTAGGCCTCGTTAGTGGGGCTTAATGCAAAATCAGTTTAAAGCCTACATAGATCAAAATGGCGGCAAGTGCGATGCGTATCCAATGCTCGGCTACCTTAGCACTTAAATGACTACCAATGTAGATGCCAGGAATCGAGCCAATTAACAAGGTCCCAAGTAAGCTGTAATCAACCGTACCGATGCTTGCATGGCCAAGTCCTGCCACTAAGGTTAACGGCACTGCATGAGCAATATCAGTGCCGACAATGGTGGTAATCTTTTTGTGAGAATATAGCACAATAAGGGCGGTCACACCCAAAGCGCCAGCACCAACAGAGGTGAGTGTAACTAAACCGCCAAGCACAATGCCAAGCACTACCGTGCTAGAGGCTACATATTTCTCTGGAATTAAAGTCTCTTTCGAAAGCAGGCTCATGAGTTTGGTTCTTAAAAGTACCGCTACTGAAGTAACAATCAGTGCAATACCCAAGCTGAACTTGATGGTTGCGATAGCTTCGGTTGAATCCACATCGATGGTGCGTAAGAATAGAATGGTGGCAAATGATGCTGGCACGCTCCCTGCAGCGAGAAGCTTAACTATGTGCCAATCAATGTTGCCTAGCTTGCCGTGAGCAAAAATGCCCACTGATTTAGTGATGGATGCGTAAAGCAAATCGGTACCAACGGCTAGTGCAGGCTTGATATGGAAAAAAATCATCAAAATAGGAGTCATGAGCGAACCACCACCCACGCCTGTTAAGCCAACCAAAAATCCAACGACAAAGCCTGCAATAATGAAGCCGAAATCCATAAAAGTCCTTAATACGATTGATTTAGCGTGAAATAAAACTGCAATGATTATAAATGACTAAATATGTTGTTTTTATAACAGTTTATTCTTAATATATGCTTATTAGTTATAAAGGGTGATGTTGAGATGAAATTACATCAATTGCGCTATGTGAGCGAGGTTGTTAAGCAGGGTTTGAACATTTCTTTAGCTGCTGATGCGCTACATACATCACAGCCTGGGGTGAGTAAGCAAATTCAGCTACTTGAGCAGGAGCTTAATCTACAGATTTTTGAGCGTCATGGCAAACGCTTAACGGGGGTGACAGAGCCTGGTCGAAATATTATTGAGCTCGCCGAGCGCGTAATGCGCGACATGGAAAACATTAAGCGTGTGGGGGACGAGTTTAGTCATGAAGATATAGGCACGCTCACTATCGCTACCACGCACACACAAGCAAGGTATCGTTTACCTGCGGCTGTTAAAGCGTTTATGTACAAATATCCCGACGTTAAACTCAATATTCATCAAGGCAACCCAACGCAGGTGGCTGAGCAGGTGGAAAGCGGTGAAGCGGATATTGGGATTGCGACCGAGGCTATTAGCCACTTTGAAAAGATTTTATGTTTGCCAGCCTATCAGTGGAATCGCTGTGTTGTTGTGCCGCCAGGTCACCCATTGATTAACGATATTCCGCTTACGCTCAAAAAATTGACGCATTACCCACTGATAACTTATGACTTTGCATTTACTGGCGGCTCATTAGTAAGTAGTGTATTTGAGAAAGAAGGGCTATCACCTAACGTGGTCCTCACGGCCATTGATGCCGACGTAATTAAAACATATGTCAGTCTGGGTTTGGGAGTCGGTTTGCTTGCTGGTATGGCTTACGATGCTGAGCGAGATACCAATTTGATTGCTCTGGATGCAAAACATCTATTCCCTGATAGCGTCACCTATGTCGGTATTAGACGTGATGCCTATTTAAGGAAGTTCGCCTATGAGTTCATTCAGCTCTTGGCGCCGCACTTTGACCGCAAAGCGGTGAAGGAAGCCCTTAAACAATAAAACAATTACTTGCGTGGCAAAGCTGGGATTTCATTGCTTTTTCGGATATAATCTTGACTCGAAATTATTGTTGGTTAGTTATTTTTATTAAGTAATTATTCGGAGAGTGCTATGGCTAATTTATTAGAACAATTGAAGTCTATGACCACTATCGTGGCTGACACTGGTGATGTTGAAGCGATTAAAAGTGTAAAACCTATCGATGCTACAACCAACCCGTCTTTGGTATTAAAAGCGAGCCAATTGCCACAATACGCATCATTGATTGATGAAGCGATTGCCTATGCAAAAGCACAAGGC
This sequence comes from Candidatus Methylopumilus universalis, assembly GCA_945878605.1. Classification (GTDB taxonomy): domain Bacteria; phylum Pseudomonadota; class Gammaproteobacteria; order Burkholderiales; family Methylophilaceae; genus Methylopumilus_A; species Methylopumilus_A universalis_B. The sequence goes on from CAMCTR010000114.1 coordinate 3,412, forward strand.
GGCTCTAAAGCAGAACAAATTGACAATGCAGCTGACAAATTGGCTGTGTTGATTGGTACAGAAATCACTAAGGTTGTTCCTGGTCGTATTTCAACGGAAGTAGACGCACGTTTGTCATTCAATGTTGAAAAAATGGTGGCTAAAGGCCGTAAATTAATTCAGTTGTATCAAGATGCTGGCATTGGCAAAGAGCGCGTGTTGATCAAATTAGCATCAACATGGGAAGGTATCAAAGCAGGCGAAATTCTTGAAAAAGAAGGCGTTCAATGTAACCTCACATTGTTATTCGGTTTCGGCCAAGCACGTGCTTGTGCAGAAGCTGGCGTATTCTTGATCTCACCATTCGTTGGCCGTATCCTAGACTGGTATAAAGCTAAGAACCCAGGCACAGAATACACACAAGAAACTGACCCAGGTGTGGTTTCAGTGCGTGCTATTTACCAATACTACAAAGAACACGGTTACAAAACTGTTGTGATGGGTGCTTCATTCCGTAACACAGGTGAGTTAATCGCTTTGGCTGGTTGTGACCGTTTAACTGTTTCACCAAACTTATTACAAGATTTGGCTGCAACAGAAGGTACATTGACGCAATTATTGAAAGACGGCGGCGCAAATAAAGCAGCTCCAGCGCGATTGACTGAAGAAGAGTTCCGTTTTGCATTAAACGAAGATCCAATGGCAACTGAAAAGCTTGCTGAAGGTATCCGTGGTTTCGTTGTTGACCAAAACAAACTTGAAGCTGCGCTTGCTGAAAAACTATAAGCTTTGTAACTATTATTTCTGTAACAAATAAATGCTAGGCTTTGATCTAAAGGCTAGCATTGTGATTTATAGCGTTGACACATTGATTGTTTGCGCTATAAGATATCATTCGATTTTTAAGTTGGTGCTGAATAAGCGCTAAAAACAAGTAGTAAAACCTGTAACCCATCGGAGAAAAGAAACATGGCACATACACAAATGGCTTTAGATTCATTAGATTTTGACGCAACAATAGCACTAGCAACAGCGGTTGCTCCACACGTTGATATTCTTGAAATTGGTACACCATGCATTAAGCACAACGGTATCAAATTACTTGAAACTCTTCGTGCTAAATTCCC
>CAMCTR010000115.1 GCA_945878605.1 Candidatus Methylopumilus universalis
CTGCAATTGCCCCAGCCACATGCGGGGCGGCTTGCGAGGTGCCGCTCAGAGTAATGCCGGCAGAAGTAATGTTGACGCCTGGTGCTAATAGGGTGAGAAAGCTGGCACTATTTGAAAAGCACACTACTTTATCGGCAGCTGTCGTTGCATCGGTGCAGCCAGTTCCCCAGCTCTTGCCACCTTCATTGCTGTCATACACCGCACCCACGGACACCGCGTCTGGCGCGCAAGCGGGGCTACTCAGACCATCGCTATAGCCCCCATTGCCTGCGGCTACAATCACGCTAATCCCTGCGTTTTTGGCGCGCGCGATGGGGCTGGCTGACCAATCGCTATCACAAGGGCTGGTAAATTTATCTGGGCCGCCAAGACTTAGGTTCATGGCTGCAATGTTGTAAGCACCCTGATTACGGAGCCCCCAATCAATGGCGGTTATAATGTCATTACTGTAGGCGCCGCCTGCCGTATCAAAGACATTGTATGAAATGATTTTACTAGCAGGGGCTACCCCTAAGACTGTGCCTGCGACATTAGTACCGTGATCATGATTGGTCGCTACCTGACGGGGTCTAAATAGGTTCGAAGTCACTTGTTCTCGTGAGGCGATCACACGACAGCTAGCAGAAGGAGTGTTATCACTAGTACATGGCCCAAAAGCCTCTTTGGTGTAATCGATACCATTGTCTATCACGACCACTGAAGTGCCAGTGCCTTGCTTGTCTAATTTGTAAGAAAGTGTTTGATTGATGAGGCTTAAGTTTTCCATGGAAACGAGATACATTTTTTCGTTGATATGCACTGCCTTAACGCCCGCTTGCGCCATAAACGCCTTTAGCGCTGCACTAGATTTAAAGCGTTTAAAGCCCATCGGCAAATGGCTGTAGCGTTGTAAATCTTCAATCTCTGGGCGCCTCATCGGCAAATCGACCCTATCTTTAAGCGCTTGGTATCTTGCTACTTTATAGGCGCGAATTTCGTCATTATCGCGGCGCTTAGCCAGTCTGCTCCGCATCACTTTGGTGACGGTTTCAATTTCTGTATCGTCGTATTCAATGATGAGATCAACGGGGTTGCCTACGTCAAGCGCGCGGTTGAGCTTGTCTGATAATGCTATGGGGAGGGTGGCGGCAGCCATGGCTAGCTCAGAAAAGGCTAACTGCATGAGCAGCGTTAACCAAAAGAAAGCAATTAAACGATTAAAATTAACAAGTGCCTGTTGATGAGTTTTCATAAATTATTGATCTTCCTGCTGCTGGCTGCTAGTCTCTAATCCAGCCCAGTTTCTTTTTGATCCAACAGTCGGGCAATATTGCCAGCAAGCAACCAAGTGCATCAGCAGCATAGTCGCCAATGTCCGCTGATCTCCCAGGAATATAGAGTTGGGCCACTTCATCGCAGGCGGCAATGCAGACAGTCAGCAGCAGCACAATCGGCAGGGGCATTCTTCGAAAGGACAGCCCGATGAGCATGGCCATAAGAGCATAAGTGCTAAGATGCACGACCTTATCCCAGGGCGCATTAAATAAACTGCCTGCGCCAGCTTGTCTGCCACCGATAAAAATCCCGATCAGCATCAGCACTAAGCCGATGATGGCGAGCACTTGAACCCAGCGATGTTTTAGCGGCGTTTTAGTAGGCATTTTTTTCTTTTCTTAATAGCATGGCGATGGTTTTGATCACGATGTAAATATCGAGTTTAGCGCTCCAGTTGCGTAAGTAATCCATATCATATTCGATACGGCTTTGCATTTTATCTAAAGTGTCGGTTTCGCCGCGGAAGCCATTGACTTGAGCCCAGCCCGTAATACCAGGACGCACCTTGTGGCGTACCATATAACCTTTGATAATTTTACGGTAAGTTTCATTGTGAGCCACTGCATGTGGTCTAGGACCAACAACGCTCATGCAACCTTGCAAGACATTAATAAACTGCGGTAATTCGTCTAGCGAGGTTTTACGCAAGAGTCTGCCAAATGCGGTGATACGTTGATCTTGCTTGGTGGCTTGCACCACAACCGCGCCATCATCAGCCACTGTCATGGTTCTGAATTTGTAGACTAAAATTTGTTTGCCGTCTAAGCCGTATCGTCGTTGTTTAAAAATAATCGGACCTGGCGAGCTCATTTTTACGCCTAGACAGATGACAAGTAATATGGGGAAAATTAGGATCAATACAGCCGCTGAAAACAATAAATCGAACACGCGTTTCAGGAGGCCATCGATCCCTGCAAAAGGCGTTTCATACAGCGTAATCACGGGAGTGCCATCGATTTGGCCTACCTTACTTTGAATCAAATCGGTTAAAAATATATCCGGCAAGAAGTATATGGAGGCTGTGGTGTCCTTAAGCTCATCGAGCAGTTTGACGATGCGTGGTCGATTTTCCATGGGTAGTGCTATATACACAATGTCCACTTGATGCTGCTGCACGTATTGAACGATGTCTGTTATTTTTCCTAAGATGGGGTACTGAATATCATTATCCAATTCCACGTTTAGTCTGTCGGCTGAGCGGTCATCAAAAAATCCCAAGCATTCTGTATTGTTGTATTCCGATTCTTTTAAGCTAGTTGCAATCGATACCCCTTGTTTATTCAAGCCCGCAATAATGGCGTAGCGTTTTGGTCCTTGCATTTGTAGGATGAATGGCGCAGAAGCGCGCAGTACAAAAATTGCAATGATTTGGCAAAGCGGTGTCATCCACAACCAGATACGTACAATCTCTCGATCGAAAAATCCTGTGTGCTTAGTCGCCACAGCAATGAGCAACAACATACTGGCAAGGATTAGCCAAGAGACCAGAATATTCCTAATGATTTTCCATGGCGGGATATTGATTTTAGTGTTGCCAGGAAAGCTGACTGAGAAAACGATGACGGATAAGATCAGGTACATTGGCATCAATTCACCATCGACCCAAATCGCGATCCCCCAAAGGCTTAACACAACGATGAGGGGTTCAATAAGCGATTCTAAAATAAAAAGGATATTGTCACGGGATAAAGCGATGCCAGAGGTTTTGCGAATTTGATTGCTGACATTAGATCTGTGCGGCATGAATTGAGCTTTTTATGGTTAATAATGACTAGAGCTGATGTTGAAAAACCTCACCTATTTTTAGCTAAGCGCTATCGCATATCGTTAAGACGCGTAAGATAAATGGGATTTAGATTGGATTTATTTTCAATCAATTACTTTGAAAGTATAACGGATGGATGTTGCATATTTTTTACAAAAAGGTGACTATTGAATTAAATTGTAAAATCTGTAACTTGTTGTTTGATTGCATTAATCTTATCAATTATGATAAACTGAATAGGTAAATTTGCAAGGACTATCGCGGTAATTGCCGAGTTATTTTCAGGGGCAAAAGCTGTTGTTGCTGTTGTGCTGCAGGATTATTTCGCAAGTTTTCGTCATCATTATTGAATCATTACTTTTGAAATTGAATAGCCTCATTACATTGCTGAATCATCTATCTCACAAGGGCTTTTTACGCTGCGCTTTTAGCTTGCCGCGCGCTTTGTGCTTTGCGCTAGCAGCTCCGCTTTTATTGACATCCACGCAGGTGCTGGCCGATGCGCAAGACACCGTGAATGTCATTGCAGGCTTAAGTCGTACGATGGATGATAACTTTTTCCGCAAGTCTGTTGCGCCGGTCTCTGAGACAATTACGACTTCGTATGCGACCTTAAGCGTCAATAAACAATACTCCATGCAGCGCCTGAATTTTGAATACACCATCAGAAATAACGCTTACCAAAATTATAGTTCACTAGACTCTGTGGGCAATAACTATAAAGGCTCTTGGACATGGTCATTAACGCCTAGGCTCACTGGCAGTGTATCGGCGTTTCGCACCGAGACTGCCTTGGGCTTTATAGATGCAACCTATGTTGCGGCCAATAAGCCGCCTATCCTGACTAGCGAGGTTCAGAACTTCCTGATGGATTGGGCGCCGCAAGGCGGGATGCATTTTTTAGGGGGATTCACCCGCTCAGTCGTTCTTAACTCAAGTAACTTCCTGCCGGATCGCGGTAACACGATCAACTCAATCGATTTGGGGGTCAAGTATGAATTCCCATCCGGCAGTGCAGTCACCGTGATGCAGCATCAGCGTCAGGGTGAGTTTGCAAACTTGAGTCTGAGCTTGCCACAATCTTTTTCAGAAAATGAATCGGAAGCCAAATTTAATTGGCGTGTTTCAGCGAAATCTTCAGTCAATATGCGGGTTGGGTTTGTAGCGCGTGAGCATGATCAAGTTGGCATCACCGATTATTCAGCGCGGGATTATTCTGTTTGGGTAGGTGATGCAAGCGTTAGTTGGGCACCCACTTCCAAATTACAACTCACGGCCGCGGCGGCGAGTTCCATCGGAGCTTATCTAACGACCAATGCGAATTACGCTAGAAATAATAGCCTAAGCTTTACGCCGACTTATGCCTGTACCAGTAAAATATTGGTGAGCGGCAGTGCAAGTATTTCCG
>CAMCTR010000116.1 GCA_945878605.1 Candidatus Methylopumilus universalis
CGCGGTCAAGTTGCTAAGCTCCATCGTGCCTTAGCGCAGTTTATGCTTGATACGCAAACAGAACAGCATGGCTATGAGGAATGTTACACGCCATATCTAGTGAATGCTGATTCTTTAAGAGGCACGGGTCAATTGCCTAAGTTTGAAGAGGACCTCTTCAAAATGTCACATAATGACAGCACGCTTTATCTCATTCCGACGTCAGAAGTCACGCTTACCAACACAGTCCGTGATGAAATTGTGTCACTTGAGACTTTACCTATTAAGCTCACAGCCCATACGCCTTGCTTCCGCTCAGAAGCGGGCTCTTATGGCCGTGATACGCGGGGCATGATTCGCCAGCATCAGTTTGATAAGGTGGAAATGGTGCAGATTGTGCATCCTGAAAAAAGTAATGAGGCGCTTGAAGCGATGGTTGGACATGCTGAAAACATCTTAAAAGCTTTAGAATTGCCTTATCGCGTTGTTTCACTATGCACTGGCGACATGGGCTTTGGCGCAGCGAAAACGTACGACTTGGAAGTGTGGTTGCCAGCACAAAATACTTATCGTGAAATTTCATCAGTCTCTAACTGCGAAGCGTTCCAAGCGCGCCGCCTGCAAGCGCGTTTTCGCAATGAAGCAGGCAAGCCAGAACTGGTGCATACGCTTAACGGCTCTGGTTTGGCTGTTGGACGTACTTTGGTGGCTGTGCTTGAGAACTACCAAAATGCTGACGGGAGCGTGACAATCCCTAAAGTGCTACGGGAATATATGGGCGGCAAAGAATTAATTTTTAAATAACAACTCTTTTAGAAAAAAAGAACTACCAGTTAATCTGGCGGTTTTTTTTTAAGGTTTCTTAATAACTGCGGTCGTCGGTCTAAATTCAATATTAGGGAAAAGTGATGTATGCGCAGGAAAATTTCTCGCTAAGATATCGTAATAAGTCCGGATAGACTCCACAAAAATTACCGGTGCGCCTCCGTTTGCATAGCCAAACTTTGCAGTACTGTAATACTTCGATTTATTGAGCATTGGTAGGGTGCCTTTAATATCGGCCCAGCTGTCTGGATTAAGGCCCATTTGTTTTGCTAAGACTCTAGCGTCCTCTAAATGGGCAAAGCCGATATTATAAGCAGCCAGTGCCATCCATGTACGGTCTGGTTCAGGGATGCGATCAGGCACTTGGCGTTTCAGAATGTTGATGTAGCGGGCGCCGCCAAAAATACTTTGCTTAGCATCTAGCCTATCAGTGACGCCCAAATCATCCGCGGTTTCTTCGGTCAGCATCATCATGCCGCGCACGTTGGTAGGCGAGGTGTTGTATTGATCCCAATGGGACTCTTGGTAACTGATCGCTGCAATGAGCCGCCAGTCGATATCGGTCAGTTCCTGTGCTCCTTTAAAAAGTGCCACAAATTTAGGAAGAACACTGTGGGATTGTGATAAGAATTTGCTGACGTCTAACTGATTAAGTCGTCCGGTATGCCCATGGTAGCGATCGACTAAGTTTTTTAGTGTCCCGTCTTTACTGATGCGATCAAAGAACGCAAGCGACTTTTTATAAAGCCATCCGTTCCCATTTTTAGGGAAGGCCCAGGCAATCTGTTCTGAATCGCCAATGGCCATACCCTTGGCGATATTGGGGTAGTAATTTTGGAGAATGGAGATGACGCGATCATCGGCGACGGTGTAATCTAAGAATCCCAAATTGACCTGCTCAATGAGCTCATCCGTGCTGACGCTTTCTACTTCTTGAAAGTTAAACATGGGGTGACTTGCTTGGAGTTTTTTTAATCGCTCCGCGTAGCTTGATCCTTTGGGAACGTGGATATGTTTGCCAAACAAGTCATGTATTGCATGCGGCTCATTTTTTTGATCTAAACCATAGGCAATATGCTGTTGCACATTCATATAAGGGGTGCCGAACCGAATCAATTTGGCACGCTCTGGAGTGATGCTTAAGTTAGCAGCGGCGAGATGCGCTTTACCTTTTTGCAGCTTAGGTACCACATCTGACACTTTCTCTGCGGCAATAAACTGGACCTTATAACCATTTCCTAGGTCGTTCACAAAGAGGTTGACGAGGTCATACTCAAGGCCGGCGTAGTTACCCTTGCCATCCACATAGTAGGTACCTGCTGCGTTGTGCGTAACCACGATTAGCTCTTTAGACACGTCCAGATTGGGCGCGCGTTGGTGTGAAAAGGAGTAAAAAGCGACGAGGCTCGCTAACACTAAGCTGACAATTAGGGCGTAGGTATAAGGCTTGCGCATCAATCTCATGTGTTGCAGTTTCAACAACTTCTGCTCCCTTGTCTAGTTAAAAAGTGTTATTTTTTCATCACCTGTATTAACCGATGAATTGTAACTGAATGGTCTTTATAAGTTTTTATGATTGGTGTAGAGTTGCGTGTCTTTAATTTTTGAGAGAAATGCATTCCATGAAAAAAACAGTATGGTGTCTATTATTGGCTTTTACTAGCCAGTCAGTATTTTTATTGGCGCATGCAGCTGATGATGCCTCTATTACCGTGAACGGCGTCGCTTTATCCAGTGCACTCGTTGAGCGTAGTGTTAACCTCAACGTGCAACAGGGTAAAAAAGACACGCCTGAGCTCCGTCAATTAATTAAAGAAGAATTTATTAATCGCGAAGTGGTTGCGCAGCAAGCTGCAAAGCTTGGCTTAGATAAAACGCCTCAGGGACAAGCTGCCTTTGCAGAGGTGAAACGTAACTTTCTCGTGGAGTTGTTTTTAGCTGATTATGATAAAACGAATCCGATTACGGATGCTGCTATCAAAGCTGAATATGATAAACAGATTGCTGCGATTGGTGATCAGGCCCAAGAGTATAAATTGAGTCATATCGTCACTAAAACAGAGGCTGATGCACGTGCTTTGCTCGCGAGAATTAAGAAAGGCGAGACTTTTGCTAAAGTGGCTAAAGAGTCTTCCATTGATCCAAGTGCAAAAGACAGCGGTGCTTTAGGCTGGTTACTGCCTAACCAAATCATTCCAGCGGTTTCTAATGTGATTGTTAACCTAACAGAAGGTAGCGTGAGCGCAGCGCCAATCCAAACTGCTAGCGGTTGGCAATTGGTGCGTTTAGAAGAAAAGCGTCAATTTAAAGCACCAAAGATTGAAGATGTGACACCGCAATTGCGCGCTACTTTGCAACAGCAGCAACGTATTGATGCTATTAAAAAGTTAAGATCGTCTGCAAAAGTGACGGGTAATATGTAATAAGCTTCGTCATTAAAAAAGGCGCTTGGAGTTCCAAGCGCCTTTTTTGTTGTTCAAACTAAATCAGATTTTATTCAATTTCTTGGCTTTCCAGGTAATCTTCGTAGTTCCCTGAGTAATCAATAATACCATCGGCACGTACATCTAAAATGCGGTTTGCCAATGTGCTCACAAATTCTCGGTCATGGCTGACGAAAAATAGGGTACCGTTATACTTATCTAGCGCCGTATTCAATGACTCAATTGATTCCATGTCCATATGGTTAGTCGGTTCATCCATGAGTAAGACGTTAGTCTTAGCAAGCATTAACTTGCCGAACATCATGCGACCTTTTTCACCGCCTGAAAGCACTTTAACTGACTTTTTGAAGTCTTCGCCTGAGAATAGTAAGCGGCCTAACATACTACGCACCACTTGGTCATCATCGCCTGCTTGCGTGAATTGCTTCATCCAGTCAAATAAATTTAAGCCATCTTCAAAGTCCGCTGCATGGTCTTGCGCAAAGTAGCCAATGTTGGCTTTTTCAGCCCATTTTACAGTGCCGTGCTTAGGCTTTAAATCACCTGCTAAACAGCGTAGCAACGTCGTTTTACCAACACCGTTTTCACCGATAATCGCAATTTTTTCGCCCGCTTCAACCAGTAAATTAAAGTCGTTAAATAGCACGCGGTCAAAACCGTGGCTCAGTTTTTGCACTTCAACCGCATTGCGATGTAGCTTTTCACGTTCATCGTATTCAAAACGAATAAAGGGATATTGGCGGCTAGAAGGCTTAATATCTTCAACCTTAATCTTGTCGATTTGCTTAGCACGGCTGGTCGCTTGTTTCGCTTTAGATGCGTTAGCAGAGAAGCGTCGAACGAAGTCTTGTAAGTCAGAAATCTGTTGCTTTGCCTTAGCGTTGTCTTTAGCTTGTTGAGCGCGCGCCATGGATGATGCTTCCATGAAGTCATCGTAATTGCCTGGATAAACTGTCAGCTTGGCATAGTCCATGTCCGCGGTATGCGTGCACACTTGGTTTAAAAAGTGGCGGTCATGCGAAATAATAATCATGGTGCAGTTACGGTTATTGAGGATGTCTTCTAACCAGCGAATGGTATTAATGTCCAAGTTGTTGGTAGGCTCATCAAGAAGCAAAATGTCTGGATTCGCAAATAGTGCTTGTGCAAGCAATACGCGAAGCTTCCA
>CAMCTR010000117.1 GCA_945878605.1 Candidatus Methylopumilus universalis
GTTAACAACCGCATAGCCCGCGACCTTACCATTACCCATACTGTCACCTTGATCAACGTGACTATTATTTTCATTACCGCGCATATAACGATCAGAGAAGGCAATAATATTTGAGCCTACTAACCAATCCGGCGTCACAGCGTAAGTTACACGAAGTTTAAATTGATGCGCCGGGATGTTTGCCAAACGATCACCCTTTCGAACATTGATTACATCATTTCCATTGCTATCAGTAACAGTTGTTGAGTTAACCTCATTCGCCAAGGTTAAATCATTTTGATAAGTCGCATCAACGTAGCTGTAACCAACATTCCAACCGAACTGACCTAGCTTACCAGCCAAGTTGGTATCTATACCAGCACGGCGCGTTTTACCGACGTTATCAAAATATCCCATGCCGTTGGTTACTGAAGGCGTGGTGATAAATTGAATATCATTGCTATTTTCTGTGCGATATAACGCAGCAGACCAACGTACATCTTCAGTTAAATTACCACGCAAACCACCCTCAACCGTTCTAGCAACTACTTGCTTGAGTGGTGGGTCACCCGCCATCGCGTTTGGTAATTTACATGGCACATTAGGATTTGCACAACCAAGCTCCATAGAGGTTGGCGCACGATTACCTTCGTTATATGAACCATAAACGGTTAAGTCTTTAGTTGGTGTAAAGTTCAGACCAACTGCAGGATTTAAACGACTGAAAGTATGGTTGCCTGTTAAAGTCTCATCAAACAAAGGGTTACCCACAGCAGGATTTCCATTAGGGTCATCAGCCCATGATGTGCCTGGAGCATTAATTTGATCTACATTATCAACATTCACACGGTTGTAACGTGCTGAACCTGTTACATGCCAATAATCGTTTAATGAAAGAGTGTTAGTTGCAAACAAACTCCATGTTTTTGTCTTCCCTTTCAGGTTAACAGACTCATCTAGGTAGTCGCCACCAAAGCTGCCTAAGCCATCTATTCCTCTTGTGGCATTAATTAAACCAAGTTCCGTTGATTGATTAAACTTGATTTTTGAGATGTCATAAGAAGCGCCAACAATAAATTGATTTTTCTTGCCTGATAGGTCTTGATTAAAAGCTAATTGGCCGTTTAAACCATAAGACTGTTGCTTTGTTCTACTTCTATTAAGTGCACCTGAGCAGGCATCATCAGCCTCAACGCCTAATGGATAATTATCAGTTGAGCATGCAATATTATTTGCGATTAATGAAAGGCCATCATCGTAATCATCATTCACATCGCCATTCAAGGTCTTACGCTTTGAGTCACGATAGTAAGCATTTCCGCTAAACATCACATCATTGTTTAACCAGTGACTTCCTGATAGATTTAAGAACGAAAGCGTGTTTTTAGTTTGGTCCGGTCTAGTGTGAATTGTATTACGGCCAAGGGTTTGCATAAACTCGCGTTGAACAAGGCCGTTACCAATCATGTTGTTGTTGGCATTGGTATAGCTCAAATCAATCTTGGTGGTTTCATTTTGCCAACCCACCTTACCAAAGAACTGACGAACGTCGGTTGGTGAAGCTTGGCGCCAGCCATCTTCACTAAACGCATTGGCTGAGAAAAAGTAATCGACCGAACCATCTTTGCTTACGCCGCCGATTTCAGCCGAACCCGTTTTACGGCCCCATGAACCTGCTGAGAGCTCAGCTGCACCACCTTGATGTGTACGACCACTTTTCGTTTGTACTGAAATTGCACCACCCAATGTATTTAAACCAAAGAGCGGATTAGTACCTGGGATCAATGACATATTTGCAATTGCGTTCATTGGAATCAAGTCCCAATTCACTGCATCGCCAAATGATTCATTCACACGCACGCCATCCACATACACTGACATGCCTTGTGGCGTACCTAGCAATGGAGATGCTGTAAAGCCACGGAAAGTCACGTCAGGCTGGAATGGATTGTTTTGTGTATCCACAACGCTCACGCCTTGCAAATTATTATTCATATAATCTGCGATGGTGACGCTCTGTTGTTGTTTGAATTCTTCGCCATTCACCAATTGAATATTGGCTGGCACTTTATTAATCGAAAGTCCAATGCCTGGCATTGGTGTGGTGCTTACCACGTCTACTTTATCTGCGTTAATTTTATTTGTTTTAACAGTATCAGCCGCATAAGCTGAAGTTGCAGCAAGCACGCCAGCAACCGCTAAAACAATAGGTTTTAATTTTACGTTAACCATCATATCTCCAAGTAATTTCTTAGTAGGCGTTTTTTGACGCTTTTATAACTAATGAAACTTTATCAAAACTTGCGAGCGAAAACACTAGGAAAAACTCCCGAATTTATCGCTTAAGTTTCCATTTCCAGCTCGCCAGCGCTATAGTGAGAACCTGTTTTTGCAAACCAATTAGGCCTTATACCTTGACTTTGAAATTAAGACTCAACCTCATCATTACCGCGCTATTACTAATGGTGATGTTTGCTGGCGCCTTTTTATCGCTTAACAATGCCCGCCAAAATGCTCATGCAGAGGTCGCTTCGGCTGAAAAATTAGTGCTTTACCTATTTGATACCGCCATTCTCGACAACCCTAACTTAGGCCAAAGAAAACTTGCAAACAAGGGGTTTCATCTTCAGCAGCTAAAGCACATGCGCCACTTAAAGATTGAGCTAATTGATAGCACAGGCAAGGTGATTGATAGCAACCAAACAAAGGATGACATCACCATTCAAAATGAAGCGCCGGCGTGGTTTGGACGCCTACTTAACGAGCTCACCGCAAAATGGGAGCCCTCTGTGCGCAAATTAGAATACCAGGGCATAGCACTGGGCCAGTTAGTAATTACGCCTGACCCAACTTACGAATATGCCGAGAAGTGGAAGCAGATTACCGAGCTACTGACTTTGGTGTTAGTGTTTTTTGTATTAGTAAATTTGATGGTGATATGGGCCGTATCTCAAGCGCTAAAGCCAACCACCAAGATTTTAGATGCGCTGAATGAACTTGAAAACGGTAACTTAGCCGCCCGCCTCCCAGCTTTCAAGCTACCAGAACTATCTCGCATTGGCGAAAAATTCAATCGCATGGTAGAAAAGCTGCAACAAAGCATTTTGCAAAACCACAAACTCACCCAGCAACTCATTACCTTACAAGAAGAGGAACGTAAAAACTTAGCGCGTGAATTGCATGATGAGTTTGGGCAATGCCTCACCGCCATTAATACCGATGCCAGCGTGATTTCAAAAGTGGCTGATAAAAAGTACCCTGAAATTAAAGAGAGTGCACTGGCAATTAGCCAACTTTCACGGCACCTCATTGAAATGGTGAGCGGCCTTTTACAGCAACTTCGTCCTGGAATTTTAGATGAGCTAGGCTTATCACCAGCCCTGCTAGACTTGGTAGACACATGGAAATCGCGCAACAGAAGCATCGTTTGCGATATCAACGTCAGTGTCATTCAGGACGAGCTCAGCGAGGCCATGAGCCTAGCGATTTATCGTCTGGTGCAAGAGGCCCTAACCAATGTTTCAAGGCACGCTGAAGCGACGAAAGTAGAAATCGAGGTTTACCACCTCACGCAACAAGGCAAAGAAGGCATTAAAGTAATGGTGAAAGATAACGGAAAAGGCTTTGTGGCTCATCAAACCAACGGCTTCGGCCTGCCAGGTATGCGTGAACGGGTTGAGGGTTTGGGTGGCCACTTCGCGATCAAGTCAGACAGCGGCACAGAAATTAAAGTATGGATACCTCACAAACCATATTAATGGGTGCATAAAGAATAGAAAATGAGTGCTAACAATCCAATTAGAGTAATGCTCGTCGATGATCACGCTGTGGTGCGGTCTGGCGTTCGCCGATTACTTGAACAAGACCCAAATTTTGAAGTGGTGGTAGAGGCTGAAACGGGCGAGCGTGCTTATCAAATCTTTGGTGAACATTTACCAGACATCACCGTACTTGATTTGAGTATGCCTGGCATGGGCGGCATGGAAACCATCAAGCGCATTATCGCGCGCTACCCGACCGCTAAAATATTAGTGCTGTCCATGCATGAGAATGCGGCTTTTGCCAGCCAAGCATTAAAAGCCGGCGCCAAAGGCTACCTTGCCAAAAGCGGCTTGGCCGAAGAACTCAGCAATGCCATTCAATGGGTGATGACAGGACAAACTTATCTAGGCACAGAAATCTCGCACAAAATCGCGTTACAAATGCATGAATTGCAAGGCGACCCGATGCAAGTACTTTCGGCCAGAGAGTTTGAGATTTTTAGAATGTTGGTCGATGGTGTGGAGCTAAGCACAATTGCGACAACGCTGAATATTAGCCTTAAAACAGTCGCCAACTATCAAACCATGATTAAACAAAAGCTAGGGGTAAGTAGCCCTGTGGAAATGGTGCGCATGGCGATTAGATGCGGACTGATTGAGAGTTA
>CAMCTR010000118.1 GCA_945878605.1 Candidatus Methylopumilus universalis
TATGCAGATTCTGGTATGGAGATTGAGATTGCCCTGCGTAAGCATCAATTGCCACATGAGTTTAATCCTGCCGCGGTAAAGCAAGCTGAGGGCTATCCCCGCTTGGTGCAAGCCCAAGATTACAAAGGTCGTATTGATTTGCGTGAGACGCCATTGATTACTATCGATGGTGAAACCGCGCGCGACTTCGATGATGCAGTATTTTGCGAGCCACAAGGCAAGGGCTGGCGCGTGGTAGTGGCGATTGCCGATGTGAGTTTTTATGTGAAGCCTGGAGATGCGCTAGATAAAGATGCATACGACAGAGGCAATTCTGTTTATTTCCCGCGTCGCGTAATTCCAATGTTGCCTGAGGCTTTATCTAACGGTCTTTGCTCGTTAAATCCAGATGTTGAGCGTTTGTGTATGGTTTGCGATATGCAGGTGGATGGCACTGGCGTTGTAAAACGCTATCAATTCTATCCTTCAGTCATGCGCTCAAAAGCACGCATGACTTACACCAAGGTGCATGAGATTTTGACGCAGCCTGATGGCGAGTTGGCAAAAGAATATGCTTGGTTAGTGCCGCATTTAGAAAACTTAAATAGCTTCTATAAGCTGTCATTAGCCGTGCGTGAAAAACGCGGTGCGATTGAGTTTGATAGCCAAGAAACGCTGATGGTGTTTAATGAAAATGGCAAAATTGATCGCATTGAGCCTACTATGCGTAATGATGCACATCGCTTAATTGAAGAGTGCATGTTGGCTGCGAATGTTTGTGCCGCTGATTTCTTAAAGACTCATGAGCATCCTGCGCTTTACCGAATTCACGAAGGTCCAACCCCTGAAAAACTAGAAGCTTTGCGCACCTTTATGGGTGAGTTTGGCTTCGGGGTGGGTGGTGGTGATACCCCGCACGCAAAAGACTACGGCAAGCTCTTGGCTCGGATTAAAGGCCGCCCGGATGAGCAATTACTTCAAACCGTGTTGCTACGATCAATGCAGCAAGCTGTTTATAGCCCAGATAACGTTGGTCACTTTGGCTTGGCTTATGAGGCTTATGCCCACTTCACATCACCAATTCGTCGTTACCCAGATTTAATTATTCACCGTGCGATTAAATCGGTGCTTAAAGGTGAGCGCTATCAAGGGGGTGATTTCCATCAGTTAGGCCAGCATTGCTCTATGACTGAGCGCCGTGCCGATGATGCAACACGTGAAGTGCAAGCCTGGCTCAAATGCTTTTATATGCAAGATAAGATTGGTGAAGAATATGATGGCACTGTCGCTGGCGTAACGAGCTTTGGCTTATTTGTGGCGCTAGATGGTGTATATGTTGAAGGCTTGTTACATGTAACGGAACTTGGTAACGACTACTTTAACTTTGACAAGGCGCGCCATGAGATGGCGGGTGAGCGGACAGGTGTTAAGTATCGCTTAGGTGACCGATTGCGCGTCAAAGTGAGTCGCGTAGACTTAGAAACATCGCGCATCGACTTTGTACTAGCAGACACTAACATTCTCTCGCCCATTAGCGAAGAAGACTCAATCTTGCCTGAGCGTTTCCGAACTAAAGGTGGCGATAAAAACCCCACGGTAAAGACTGATGCTAAGGAGCCTGAAAGAAAAACATTAAAGGTGTCAGCGCCTTGGGATCCGAATAGTGCGCCAAAATCTAGTCGTGCTAAAAATGCTAATGCCAATAAAAATCGTAGCCACAAGTCTGGTAGCACCTCATCCAAGCCAAATGCAGGATCAAAAGCGCGTCCTGCAAAGTCAGCACCAAGAAAAAAATAATAGAAAAGCAAAGTAAGCTAAAAATAATATTAAAAAGTAAAGGTTTTAAGTAATGAGTGATGCAAGAATTTTATTTGGTTTCCATGCAGTTTTAAGTCGTCTTCGTCAGCATAGCGCAAGCGTGCAAGAGATTTTAATTGACCGCGACCGTATTGATGCGCGCATGAAGGATTTATTAAGTCTTGCGGAACAAGCCAATGTTCGCACCATGGAAGTGGATAGGGCGCGTTTAGATGGCCTTGCTGGCTTGAATGGCCGTCACCAAGGGGTGATTGCCCGTGTTGTGGATACGCCAATTCCATACAAGGATATTTACGACGTTTTAGAGTCCGGCCTTAAAGAGCCCGCATTCTTTTTAATCTTGGATGGTGTCGAAGATCCGCATAACCTAGGGGCGTGTTTGCGTGTGGCAGATGCGATGGGCGTTCATGCGGTGATTGCGCCTAAAGACAGGGCGGTTGGTTTGAATGCAACTGTGCGTAAAGTGGCTTGTGGTGCGGCTGAAACTGTCCCATTTTTAGCGGTAACTAATTTAGCTCGCACAATACGTGAGCTTCAAGAGGCTGGCGTGTTTGTTATTGGCGCTTCAGCAGATGCGGAGCATGATTTGCTCGCTACAAAATTCGATGGTCCTGTGGCTTTGGTGCTAGGTGCTGAAGGCACAGGTTTACGACGTTTAACGGAAGAAACGTGTGATGCTTTGGTCAGCATCCCGATGTTTGGCAGTGTGGAAAGTTTGAATGTTTCTGTGGCGAGTGGAATCTGCCTCTATGAAGTCCGTCGCCAAAGAAGTCTGAAATAAAGTTTCTTCATCATACTTTGTAAGTAAGTGTGTTATGGCTTTATTAAAGACCGTTAAAATGTTATTTTAGCGGTCTTTATGCTTTATAGATTTGCAACCCATTTTTCTTTCTAAATCGCTGTTGGATTTGGAGTTTTTTTGTTGTTTTGTAGTGTTAATTTTTTGGAGTAATTATGGCTTTAGAACGTACTTTATCTATCATCAAACCTGACGCAGTTGCTAAAAACGTGATTGGTCAAATCTACTCACGTTTTGAAAACGCTGGTTTGAAAATCGTGGCAGCTAAAATGGCACAATTGTCTCAAGCTGAAGCTGAAGGCTTCTACGCTGTTCACAAAGAGCGTCCATTCTTTGCTGACTTGGTTAAATTTATGATTTCAGGTCCAGTGATGATTCAGGCGCTTGAAGGCGAAGGCGCTGTTTTGAAAAACCGTGATTTGATGGGCGCAACTAACCCTAAAGATGCGGCTGCTGGCACAATTCGTGCTGACTTTGCTGAAAGCATTGATGCTAACGCTGTTCACGGTTCTGACTCTGCTGAAAACGCAGCAATCGAAATCGCTTACTTCTTCGGTAAGTAATCGTAATTGATGATTAATCTGCTCGATTTTAACCAAGCGCAACTCGCCGAATACTTTGTAGGATTAGGCGAGAAACCTTTTCGCGCTAAACAGTTGATGCGCTGGATGTATCACTTTGGTGTGAATGATTTTGAGCAGATGACCGATATCGCTAAATCTCTACGTGAGAAATTAGCCGCCACGACCACCATCACCCCTCCCAACGTTCAGCTTGAGCAGATTTCCAATGATGGAACGCGCAAGTGGTTGGTGGGTGCTGGTGCTGGCAACGGCGTTGAAACCGTGTTTATCCCAGAAGACGATAGAGGTACTTTGTGTATTTCATCGCAAGTCGGTTGTGCCCTTGAATGTACGTTTTGTTCTACAGGCCGCCAAGGTTTTAACCGTAATCTGAGCGTATCTGAGATTGTTGGTCAATTATGGTTAGCCAACCATTCGTTAAGACAAGACCCTGATTACGGAATGCTCCCAATGAATGAACGCATTATTAGCAATGTAGTGATGATGGGTATGGGTGAACCGCTCACGAATTACGATAATGTCGTGACCGCCATGCAAATCATGTTGGATGACTCTGCTTATGGCTTGAGTCGTCGCCGCGTCACGCTTTCAACCAGTGGCGTAGTCCCAGCCATGGATAGATTAAAAGAGGACTGCCCTGTTGCATTGGCCGTTTCATTGCACGCACCAAATGATGCGCTGCGTGATGTGATTGTGCCTATTAACAAGAAATACCCACTTAAAGAGTTGATGGCGGCTTGTCAGCGCTATTTGGTCAAAGCGCCACGTGATTTTGTAACGTTTGAATATGTCATGCTCGATGGCGTGAATGATAGCTTTGATCATGCCAAAGAATTGTTGAATTTGGTGAAAGATGTGCCATGTAAGTTCAATCTAATTCCGTTTAATCCATTCCCGAACAGCGGTTACGAAACATCACGCCCTGATAATATTCGCCGTTTTAGAGATATTTTGATGCAGGCTGGCTATGTGGTGACAACACGTAAAACGCGTGGAGATGATATCGATGCAGCTTGCGGTCAATTAGCAGGGCAGGTACAGGACAAAACCAAAAGAACAACACGACCAATCATATTGGAGAGATCAGCATGAGCCGGTATTTAATATTGATGGTTTTATTATTGAGTGCTTGTGCATCTCAACCAGGATCCCGCTCATCTTACAATGAGGGAAATAAGCAAGAAAGTGCACGTATCCATGCTGAGCT
>CAMCTR010000119.1 GCA_945878605.1 Candidatus Methylopumilus universalis
AGAGAGCCAACCCTTTTCAGCCTGCGCAATACGTAATGCAGACATCACCGCAGCTTGGCGGTTTTCTTTCGGATACTTTGTTAATTCGTATTCGATTTTATCGAGAGACGCTTGAGACAACATTATCGATCAATCTCCCCAAACACAATATCTTGCGTACCAATAATCGCTACTAAGTCAGCAATCATGTGACCCTTTGTCATCTCATCCAAAGCCGCCAAATGCGGGAAGCCAGGCGCGCGAATTTTTAAGCGATAAGGCTTGTTCGCCCCATCCGAGATCATGTAAATACCAAACTCACCTTTAGGATGCTCAACGGCGGCATAGGCTTCGCCTGCTGGCACATGAAAGCCTTCCGTGAAGAGTTTGAAATGGTGAATCAAATCTTCCATGTTGGTTTTCATGCCTTCGCGATCAGGCGGCGCCACTTTGTTGTCGCTGCTAATCACAGGGCCTAGGTTATTACGTAACCATTCGATACACTGTTTAATGATGCGATTTGACTGTCTAAACTCTTCAATACGGACTAAATAACGGTCGTAACAATCGCCATTCACGCCAACAGGAATATCAAAATCAATCTTGTCATAAACTTCATAAGGTTGCTTTTTACGTAAATCCCATGCAATGCCTGAGCCGCGTAACATTGGACCCGTCATGCCAAGCGCCAATGCACGCTCAGGCGTCACCACACCAATACCAACAGTACGCTGTTTCCAAATACGGTTATCGGTGAGCAAGGTTTCATACTCATCCACTAGCGCAGGGAATCTGTTTGCGAAGTCTTCAATAAAATCAAGCACAGAACCTTGGCGGCTTTCATTGAGCTTAGTGATTTCTTTTTTGCTGCGGAATTTAGTTTCTAAATGCTGGGGCATGCGACCTGGCAAATCACGATACACACCACCCGGACGGTAGTAAGCCGCGTGCATACGCGCACCAGAAACCGCCTCGTAAATATCAAATAAATCTTCACGCTCACGGAAAGCATACAAGAACACACTCATTGCCCCAACGTCTAGTGCATGCGCGCCAAGCCAAAGCAGGTGGTTCAAAATGCGGGTAATTTCATCGAACATGACGCGGATATATTGCGCACGAAGCGGCACATCAATCTGCATCATCTTTTCAATCGCCATCACGTAAGCATGCTCGTTCGACATCATGGATACATAATCTAAACGATCCATGTATGGCACTGATTGCAAATAAGTACGATTTTCAGCTAATTTTTCTGTCCCGCGATGGAGCAAGCCGATGTGCGGGTCAGCGCGCTGAATGACTTCACCATCAAGCTCAAGCACCAAACGCAACACCCCATGCGCCGCAGGATGCTGCGGGCCAAAATTCATGGTGTAATTTCTAATCTCAGCCATTGTGGAAGCCCTCGTCACGAATCACTCGCGGTACGTTATTTCTTGCTTCAATTGAAACTGGCTGATACACCACACGCTGCTGTTCAGGATCGTAACGCATCTCCACGTTACCAATCATTGGGAAATCTTTTCTGAACGGATGACCCACAAAACCATAATCCGTGAGCAGACGACGTAAATCTGGATGGCCTTCATACATAATGCCGAAGAGATCGAATGACTCTCGCTCAAACCAATTAGCCGCTGGGTAAATCTCAACTAAGGTTGGGAATACTGGGAAATCATCTTCGGTTGCGAATACTTTCAGGCGAATACGGTGATTAAGCTCAACTGAAAGGAAATGGTAAACGGTTGCAAAGCGCAAACCTTGCCAGGTGCCATCTGCATACTCTTGATAATCTACACCGCACAAGTCGATCAACTGTTCAAACTTTAAGGCTTTATGGTCACGCAACTTTTTAACAAGCTTTAGAAGATCATTTGCTGCGCATTCAATCGTGAGTTCATTTAAAGCGACTGTTAATTTAGTCGCCTGGTCGCCCAGAACTTTTTCAATGTTTTCTTTGAGGGTTTCTAATCGCGTCATCTTTATAATGCCTTAGCGAGCGATCGTATTGGTGCGTTTGATCTTGTTTTGCAACTGAATAATACCGTAAAGTAGGGCTTCAGCCGTTGGAGGACAGCCTGGCACATAGACATCGACCGGCACAATACGGTCACAACCTCGCACCACAGCATAGGAGTAGTGATAATAACCACCGCCATTGGCGCATGAGCCCATTGAGATCACCCAACGTGGCTCAGCCATTTGGTCGTAAACCTTACGGAGTGCTGGCGCCATTTTATTCACGAGTGTGCCAGCCACAATCATTACGTCAGACTGACGTGGGCTAGGACGAAACACAATCCCAAATCGGTCCAAGTCATAACGCGCCGCACCTGCGTGCATCATCTCAACCGCACAGCATGCCAAACCAAAGGTCATCGGCCACATAGAACCTGTGCGGGTATAGTTAATCACCGTATCGAGCGTTGTCGTGACAAAGCCCTTTTCTAAAACACCTTCGATGCTCATTTCAACACCTTCATCTTAAGCCTAGTCGGTTTCATTATTCCCATTCCAGCGCACCCTTCATCCATTCATAGATAAAGCCAACCACCAAAATACCGAGAAACACCATCATGGCTAAAAAGCCGAACAAACCAATTTCCTTAAGCACAACCGCCCAAGGGAATAAGAACGCAATTTCAAGATCAAATAAGATAAATAAAATAGCGACAAGGTAATAACGAACGTCAAACTTCATCCGGGCATCTTCAAATGCCTCAAAGCCACATTCATAGGGAGAATTTTTTGCTGCATCAGGACGATTAGGAGCGACGAGTTTACCAAGTACGAGTGGTCCAACACCAACAGCTAAGCCTACTAAGATAAACAAAAGAATCGGAAAATAATTTTCCAGCACGTTAAAACTCCAGTTTCACAGCGATTGATGATTGCCAAACGCAATCATTGAAGTTTTTTAACCTCAAAATTTGCACAATTGTAACCTAAGCTTAGGGTCTGTGGCAAAGCCAATTCAAGACTTAGCGAAGATTTTAAACCTTTTAATTGTATGCTATTGACAAGACAACCCTGTCAGTAAATTCGTTCAATTAAGGCACTCAAAAACACAAAAAATGCAAGGCACTTAAAATATCGAACTGAAGAGATTCGGGCTGGAAGATACCAAATATAAGATTAAGCAATCTTAAAGTCTCAAACTCATTTTTTTGAATTTAGAAAAAATATGAGAATGCATAGCGCTAGGAAAGCGCTGAAATGATGAACCCATTCATCATTTTAAATAAAACTAAGCGCCTGAATTTACAATAGACGCTTCAAATTCAGCAACAGGCAGAGGCTTACCAAAGTAATACCCTTGGAAACGATGGCAGCCGCCATCAAGAAGAATTTGTTTTTGGTTTTCTGTTTCCACCCCTTCGGCAATCACTTTTAAATCTAAGTTTTGCGTCATTGAGATAATGGTCCGAACAATCTGCTTGTCATTTTCGTTGTATTCAATCTCACGCACAAATGACTGGTCAATCTTGAGCTGTTCAAGCGGAAGCCGCTTGAGGTATTGCAAAGAAGAATACCCCGTTCCAAAATCATCCAGTTCGAATTGAATGCCAATGCCATTTAATTTGTTCATGCTTGAAATCAATGTCTCGATGTTGTAGGAAAATGCAGTTTCAGTCAATTCCAGCTTGAGCAAAGCAGGGTGGATACCATGCTGTTTAACAATATACTTTACATGACTGACAAAATCCTCTTGATGGAATTGTTTACTACTAATATTGACTGCAAGCGTTAGACCACGCATTTGAGGGATGGCTTCCCAAGCCTTTAATTTTTTGCAGGCTGCTTCTAATACCCACTGCCCTATCGGCACAATTAAGCCAGTTTCTTCCGCTATTTCAATAAAGTACCCTGGCGCAACCAAACCAAGCGCTGGATGGTTCCAGCGAATCAGGGCTTCAGCACCAAATGGCTTTTGCTTATCATTGACTTGCACTTGATAAAACAATTCGAACTGTGAAAGCTCAATTGCGTTTCTTAATTCACGTTCTAGTTGCACATATTGGCTAATGTCGTCTTGCATCTTCTCTTCGAAGAAACAAATTCTATTTCGCCCGTTCTCTTTTGCTTGATACATGGCAATATCGGCCTGTCTTAATACCATATCCGTAGAGGTTTCATCACCACCAAAAACCGTGACCCCTATGCTAGCTGTCATGCTGTAGTGATGTTCATCAAGCTCAAATGGCGTATCAAAAGTCGCCATTACTTTCGTGGCAAATTTTTGGGCCCTGGACGCGCATTCAATTTCAGTCCCAGTTAAATTAGTCAAGAAGATAAAAAACTCATCCCCGCCAAAACGCGCGACGAGATCCTTTTTTCGAATGCTAGGAACCAAACGAGT
>CAMCTR010000120.1 GCA_945878605.1 Candidatus Methylopumilus universalis
TTACTCAGAACCTGCACTTGGCAACACAACTACAGGTGGAACACCTTATGGCGCTAGCCATATTGGTGGCGCGATGGATGATAAGCCGCTTAGTGATGATGAAAAGAAACTTTGCATCGCCCTAGGCAAACGCCTTGCTGAAACCGCATTAAAGCTTTCCGTATAATGACTAACACCGAAAACACTGTTCAAAAATTACGACTCGGTGCGTCGCTTAGCTTAATCGCGCTCATTATTTTAAGTTTGGCTTGGGAAGGTTTTTTAGCGCCGATTAAACCCGAAGGCTCAAATTTAATACTTAAGGCCGTCCCACTACTACTGCCACTTTTTGGCATCCTCAATGGCCGTCGCTACACTTATCAATGGGCGAGCATGTTCATCTTGATATACTTCACTGAGGGTGCAGTAAGAGCTTGGGCTGACCAAGGTCTTACTGCAAAGCTCGCTTTGATTGAAGTTTTACTTACCGTGATTTTCTTCGCTTGTACTATTTTTTACGCGAAATTAACCCGTGTTTCCGCAAAATGAAAAAGCTAAGCCACGCAACAGCAACACTAATAAGCGATATAATTTACCCATGTTAATCCTCCTTTCTAATGACGATGGCTACTTTGCTCCAGGCCTTGCAACGCTCGCCGAGCATATTTCAAAAATCGCTGATATCGTCGTCGTAGCCCCAGAGCGCAATCGAAGCGGCGCAAGCAACTCTCTTACACTTGATCGCCCACTGACAGTTCGTACTGCCAATAACGGCTTTTACTACGTCAATGGCACGCCCACAGACTGCGTACATTTAGCGGTGACAGGCCTAATTGATCAATTACCCGACATGGTAATTTCAGGCATCAATGATGGCGCGAACATGGGTGATGACACCATCTACTCAGGTACGGTTGCCGCAGCAATGGAAGGCTACTTGCTAGGCATTCCATCTTTTGCAGTTTCAATGTCTCAGCACAACGCGACGCATTTTGAAACAGCGGCAAGAGTGATTGTAGCGTTGATCGAACAATACAAAGCGAATGCATTTCCACCACCAGTTTTAATGAACATCAATGTGCCTGACGTACCTTACTCAGAACTAAAAGGCAAAGTAGTCACGCGCTTAGGCAAACGCCACAAAGCTGAACCTGTTATTAAATCCAAATCGCCACGCGGAGAAACGCTTTACTGGGTAGGTCCTGCCGGCGCAGCGGCAGATGCTGGTGAAGGGACGGACTTTTATGCAGTAGCAAATAATCAAGTGTCCCTTACGCCTTTACAAGCTGACTTAACCCATCACAACCAATTAGCAGCGCTAAAAAACTGGGTGAAATAGCGTGATTAGAAATACCTCAGGCATCGGCATGACCTCTCAACGTACGCGCGACAGAATGCTGTCTCGTTTGCGTGAACAAGGCATTAAAGACGAGGTAACGCTTTCTGCAATGGGTGAAGTCCCACGTCATATTTTTGTAGATGAAGCCCTAGCCACCCGTGCTTATGAAGACGTTTCACTGCCAATTGGCTTTGGCCAAACCATTTCTCAGCCTTATACCGTTGCCAAGATGACTGAAACACTTCGTGCGGGCCGCCCTTTAGGCAAAGTGCTCGAGATTGGCACAGGTTGCGGCTATCAAACCGCAGTGCTCTCAAAAATAGCCAGCGAAGTCTATTCATTGGAACGCATTAGTCCGCTCGTGATGAAAGCACGTAAGCATCTACGCGAAATTCGCATGAGCAACATCAAGCTCAAACATGCAGATGGCACAATGGGTCTGCCGGATTTTGGACCTTTTGACGGCATTATCGTCACCGCTGCGGCTAGCCATATTCCTGATGATTTAGTGCATCAACTCGCCGTTGGTGGTCGCATGGTGATTCCTGTTGGCACTGATGAACAAATCTTGTATTTAATAGAGCACATCGACAATAACGGGATTTCAGAATTCAAGAAAACAAAGCTTGAGCCGGTGAAGTTTGTGCCTTTACTTGGCGGAACGAATTAATGAGAAGCTTACTAAAATTAAGTATTGCCCTCGCGAGCCTTTTATTGGTGGCTTGTTCCAGCACACCTAATCGTGCCCCTGTGATTGAGCGCTCACCAGAACCTTCTAAATCAAAGGCATCGCAATCCCCTAAAAAAGAGAGCGCAAAAAGTAATGTAACTGGCAAAGATTGGCGCCCAGAAAGTTATACCGTCAAAAAAGGCGATACGCTATATAGCATTGGGCTTGAGTTTGGTTATGACTATAAAGAGATTGCGCAAAACAATAATATCGATGCACCTTACAATATTCGCCTGGGACAACAGCTCAAAATCAAAAACAATGGTTCTGCGAGCAACAAGCCTGTCGAAACCAATAATGATGAAGTTGTGATTAAGCCACTCAACAACGACAATCAAACCATTCAAAGCAAAAATAGCAACTCCAACTCGGCAGACATCCCATCTCTCAACACACCCAAAGCGATACGTGAGCCATATAGCGAACAAGCCGCAAGTAATAACACTGCACCTGCAAAGGTCGCTGATACGAAAGTGCCTGAAGCAAAGCCCGCTGATAGTGTTGTATCTGGTGAAGATGGAATTGATTGGGGCTTGCCAACAAAAGGCAAAATCAAAACGGCATTTAGTGAAGGTGCCAGCGCCAAAGGCATTGATATTGAAGGCACTATGGGGCAAGACATCAATGCGTCAGGCAATGGCAAAGTAATTTACAACGGCTCTGATTTACGCGGTTATGGCAATTTAGTTATCGTCAAACACAATAAAGACTATTTGTCGGTCTATGCACACAACAGCAAGATTTTAGTCAAAGAAGGCCAAGCCGTGGTTAAAGGTCAAAAGATTGCCGAAATGGGCAACTCCGGGACTGACGCAATCAAACTTCACTTTGAGATTCGCTATCAAGGAAAATCGATTGATCCCACTAAGTTCATATCAGGCCTTTAAGAGAGTTTTAAGCCAATAAAAAAGACGCTTAAAAACTCTTAAGCGGCTTTTTGCATTCCAAATCTAATTATTTCTTATCTTGTTCTGCGTAGTGTTCACGCACTTCCGTCATATCGAAATCACGTGCCCATTCAATCAGTTTATCGAGTGCTGGCGCGCCGATTTCACCTTGTTGTGCATGGATGCCGGCTTGTTCGCGAATAATCAAAATACCAGGGATTTTGGTCACTTCAAAATACTCAGCGATTTCTGGATTGGCTTCTGTATCCACCATACCAAACAAAATATCAGGATTCTTTTCTGCGGCCGCTTCAATCACAGGGGTGAAATCAACACATGGCTGGCACCAAGGCGCCCAAAAATCAACGATCACAAATGGATTGTTGACGATGGTTTCTTTGAAGTTCTCTTTATTCAGTTCAACTACAGCCATGATATTTCCTATCGTTAATCTTTTTAGTGGCAGTATTCTATCAGATGCCCCGTAAATACCGAAACTCGCTGATAACAAGCTACCCAACAAAACTTAAACAATTGGCTTATCCCAAGCACCATCAAAAAACAAAGCGCCCAAGTCACGTCGACTACGTGGAGCAGTTTCACGCGCAAGCAAATCCTCCTTTATCCTCTCAATATCCACTAAATAACCAACTGAAATCATGGCCATCAAAGTAAATTGCTCGGGAATATTAAAAGTAGCGCGGGCTTTATCTGCGCTAAAACCACCTAATTGATGCGCGCTCAAGCCCATGCTACTTGCTTGCAGACTAAGATTAAGTGCAGCCGCACCGGTGTCATACTCCGCCCAGCGGTTAGGCTGACCATTTTTAGTGAATAAAGTATCCGCGCAAATCAAACAAAGAAATGGTGCATCTTTTACCCAAGCTTGATTGCCTTCCACAAGACAGTCAAAAGCTTGTTGCCAAGCCTTTGCGTTAACACCCTTATTCCATACCAACATGCGCCAAGGCTGGTCACCCATGCAAGATGGTGCCCAGCGAGCCGCTTCTAAAAGGGCAAGTGTTTGTTCTTGCGTAATTGGCTTGCTAGCGTCATATGCCCTTCCACTCCAGCGCTCTGCAATGGTTGAGTCGATAGCTACTTGGGTAATCGCTGTTTTTTTCATGATTTTAATAAAATAGTTTAGTTATTGAGTTTAATTCTTACAAAGATGGATAGTCGGTGTAGCCTTTTTCATTGCCACCATAAAAGCTTGTTGAATCAGCTTCATTAAGAGGAGCATCTTCACGAAAACGTTCAACTAAATCAGGATTTGCAATAAACGGCACGCCATAAGCGACTGCATCTGCATGACCACTGGCAATCGCCGCGTTACCGCGCGCTTTGTCATAAGACAAATTCGCCATATAAG
>CAMCTR010000121.1 GCA_945878605.1 Candidatus Methylopumilus universalis
CCCAAAACTGCATATAAATAGGCTGATCCAAGCCAAGGTCTGCTCGCAGTTGCATACGGTCTGCACTGCTTGCCGATTCACCTATCATCACTTCAACAGGGTCGCCTGGCACGGCATGCACTAAAAGAAACGTAAGTAAGACTACGCCAAACACAACCGGAACAATGCCCCAAAAACGCTTCATCATGGCTGAATATCGACCTCTACACCAACATCCGCCATATCAAACAAAGCCACCATGTCAGCATTACGCATACGCACACAGCCATGTGAACCAATCACGCCCATCGCGTTACTATCTGGTGTGCCGTGGATGTAAATATAACGCTGCATGGTATCGACATTACCTAAACGATTGACACCCACTTCGGTGCCAGAAAGCCATAGAATCCGGGTCAAAATCCAATCCCGGTTTGGAAATTCAGTCATGAGTGCTGGCGTGCAAATCTCACCAGTGGGGCGTCTACCCACAAAGACACTTCCAACTGGTGCACCCTCACCTATCTTGGCGCGAATAATATGTTTGCCTAGCGGCGTACAACCACTATTCTTTTCAAAGCCAGCGCCGTTGGTGGCGGTTGAGATGGAATAATGCGCAAGGACTTTATTCCGCGTGTTGAACACAGTCAAAGTTTGCTGAGAAATAGAAACGACGAGACGCATGGAAAAATAGAAGTCTCTTAAAAGATTATCTAAAAGCGATTGTAACAAGCCAAAGAGTTTTTAACAGCCTTAATCTTTGCGTTTGCGGCTGTGACGCCATTCCCAGGGCGGCGTCGGATTGTCATCCGCCCATAAGCCCAGCCTTTCTTCTTTGGCGGCCGCTTCTAGCGCATAGAAAGACTCAAAGCCTTTGTCATAATGGCGATACACCCAAGCATTTCCTCCATTCACCATCTCAGCATTGGCGTGCACGCCATCACAAGTTACATCACCCACAGTGCGCCCATAGCGATCAGTATTCACCACTTCCACTGTCGCTTGTTTGCTATAACAAAGCTCAGAAAGCCTTTGTTTGCCCACTTGCCCAAACGGCTGCGCCTTTTCTGGGGCATCTATGCCTGCCAAACGAATTTTATGTTGCTGGTTCGTGTCATCAAGCACCGTCAGGGTGTCACCATCTGCTACACCAACCACGCGCCCTGAAATACTTCCATCAGCTGACGCCATCACAGACACAAGAATCGCTGCGCCAAGCAAGATTATCTTGACGTAGTTTTTACCCATGGGTGCCGGGATTAAACGGCGGACTAAAGCTACAGTCTTGGGGCTGGCAGTATTAGGTTTCATCATTGGCTTTATAGCTTTACTTATCGTTTTGCTGGCGCAACATGCCAAATATTTTTAGCGTACTCACCAATGGTGCGGTCACTAGAGAATTTACCTACTCGCGCCACGTTTAATATAGCACGGCGTGACCACTCCTCTTGATCTTGGTAAAGCGTATTTACTGAATCTTGCCCGGCGATATAGCTCGCATAGTCTGCGAGCAATAAATAGTGATCGCCCTTCTGCAACAAGTTATCAAAAATTGCTTGATAACGGTCTGGCTCTTCAACGCTGAAGAAGCCGTTTGCAATCATATCTAGCACTTGTTTAAGCTCAGCATTGCTATTGTAGTAATCCCAAGGGTTGTAGCCTGACGCTTTAGTGAGCGCTACTTCATCCGTGGTTAAGCCAAAGATAAAGATATTTTCATCGCCAACCTCTTCTTTAATCTCAACATTAGCGCCATCCAAAGTCCCAATGGTCAATGCGCCATTAAGCGCCATTTTCATGTTGCCAGTGCCAGAAGCCTCAGTACCTGCCGTTGAAATTTGCTCAGACAAATCACTGCCTGGGAATAGCAACTCAGCCGCTGAAACTTCATAGTTAGGATAGAAAACCACTTTAAGCTTATCGGCAACCGCAGGGTCATCATTAACAATGGTCGCCACATCGTTAATCAGTCGAATGATCTGCTTCGCCATCCAATAGCCAGGCGCCGCTTTACCGCCAAAAATCACCGTGCGCGGCGTAATGTCTTTCGCTTGACCAGAACGAATACGGTTATACAAAGTAATCACATGCAAGACGTTAAGTAATTGACGTTTGTATTCATGAATCCGCTTAATCTGAACATCAAACAAGCTATTAGGATTTAGTTTAACGCCTGTGACATCTTCAATTCGGTTTGCTAAACGCACTTTGTTAGCTAGTTTTACTTCACGGAAGGCTTTTCTGAACGCTTTGTCTTCAGCAAGCGGCGTGATAAGCTTTAGCTTATCCAAATCACGTTGAAAGCCTGTACCAATTGCCTTAGTCAGCAATGCGGTTAAATCGGGGTTGCATTGATTGAGCCAACGACGTGGCGTAATACCGTTCGTCACATTCACAAACTTATTTGGATAAATACGATTAAAGTCCGCGAACAAAGTTGTTTTAAGCAGTTCGCTATGCAGCGCAGCAACCCCATTAACCGTGTGACTGCCGACCACAGCCAAATGCGCCATGCGGACACGACGACCGTGTAATTCATCAATAATTGAAACACGGGTAAGCAAATCATTATCGCCAGGGAAGTGACGGTTCACCATTGCCAAAAACTCGTGATTAATGCGATAGATAATTTGCAAATGGCGTGGCAACAGGCGGCTAAACAAATCAACTGCCCATGTTTCTAAAGCCTCTGGCATTAGCGTGTGATTAGTATAGGCAAAGACCTTACCCACCAATGACCAAGCCAAATCCCAATCAATCTGATGCACATCCACCAATTGATACATCATCTCCGCCACCGCAATAGCTGGATGCGTGTCGTTCAATTGAATTGCGATTTTATCAGGGAGCTTTTTCCAGTCTTTATGCTTAAGCAAGAAACGATGCAGAATGTCTTGAATAGAAGCTGAAACAAAGAAATATTGCTGTTTCAAACGTAGCTCACGGCCAGATGCTGAAGCGTCATTTGGATAAAGCACTTTTGAAATACTTTCCGTCACATTACGGCTTTCCACCGCACGCTCATAATTACCTTCGTTAAAGTGACGCAAGTCAAATTCTTTAGCCGCTTTGGCTGACCACAAACGCAAGTTGTTTACAGTTTGTGTGTCGTAGCCAGGAATTGGCACATCGTAAGCCATCGCAACCACATGCTCAGCTTCCACCCAGTGATGTTCCATCCCTTTTTCGGTTTCAAACTCAAGCACATTGCCAAAGAACTGCACAGTATAAGTGCTTTCTGGACGTTGAAACTCCCAAATATTGCCATAGCGAAGCCAATTATCAGGGCTCTCAATTTGTTGACCTTGATTAATGGCTTGCTTAAACATCCCGTACTCATAGCGAATGCCATAACCTGTCCCAGGAATATCCATGGTTGCCATGGAATCTAAGAAACAAGCAGCCAAACGACCTAAGCCGCCATTCCCTAAAGCCGCATCTAGCTCCATCTCTACTACGTTTTCCATCTTGTGGCCCAAAGCGTTTAAGCCCGCGCGTACTTCAGACTCTACGCCCAGATTGAGTGCGGCGTTAGACATCATGCGACCAATCAAAAACTCTAATGACAGATAGTAAACACGCTTAGGATCTTGCTCAGCATAAGCCTCAACCGTCTTTACCCAGCGGTCAATCACATGGTCACGCACCGTATAGGCGGTGGTTGAATACCAATCACGCGGTGTTGCGACTTCATCGGTCTTAAAAATCGAATAAACCAAATGGTTTTGCAAAGCTTGTTTAGCAGGGGTTTTCACATTAGTGAAACTTGATAGATCACTTTTAGCCTTATTCACACGCGGTTTTTTAGGAGTAGATAGCGTTTTTTGGCTCGTCATTATTCAATTCTTTATATGTGATTGCATTCATCAAAATGCAACATGGATTCATGTGTTGCAATTTTACCCTAGCAAAAAGCAAGCCTGAGTGAAG
Source organism: Candidatus Methylopumilus universalis (assembly GCA_945878605.1). GTDB lineage: Bacteria > Pseudomonadota > Gammaproteobacteria > Burkholderiales > Methylophilaceae > Methylopumilus_A > Methylopumilus_A universalis_B. The sequence goes on from CAMCTR010000121.1 coordinate 3,910, forward strand.
TTTAGATTTATTTTTTATGTCAGTGAAAATAAAAAAAGCCCTCGTGGCATATTATCCAAGAGGGCTTTTGAGGTTAGCTTAAATTAGCTGATCAATAAGCTATTCATGCGTTTTACAAAGCTCGCTGGGTCATTAAGCTGGCCGCCCTCTGCCAACAAAGCTTGGTCGAATAAAAGGTGCGCTAAGTCATTAAACTTCGCGTCATCTTTTTCAGCCTTCAAACGCTCAACCAATCCATGCGTTGGATTGATTTCTAGCGTTGGTTTATTTTCAGGTGTTTTTTGACCTGCCGCTTTAAGCATTCGCTCCAAGTTACCTGACAAGTCATTTTCACCCGCCACCAAA
>CAMCTR010000122.1 GCA_945878605.1 Candidatus Methylopumilus universalis
GGCGATAAAATCAACGCAAAAGCTGATGTTTTAGTTGTAGGAAAAATTGGTGGGGATTGTCAAAATGGACGTGACAATCTATGGATGAGCCAGCTATATGAGGCACAACAACAATCAAAGAAAATTGTTCTCGACTATACTGATCATCATTTAGAGTCGATCAATTCTCCGATGGGTAATTTTTATAAAAATATCTTGCCACTCATCGATGAATCAGTTGTTTCCTCGACTGGCATATCCAAACTATTAAGGCAATTTTTCAATAAAGAAATAACTGTTATAGAAGATCCCATCGAAATACAAATTACACCGCCGAAAAATACTATTCCCAATGGTGAATTGACTTTGCTATGGTTTGGCCATGCAACAAATGTCTCTTACTTGGCGAATTACTTGCAAAATAATTTTCTTTGTGATGAGAATTTTAGAGTGATTGCGTTGTCAAATGGCCCAGGGCTTGAAATGTTGGCGTCTTATAAAAATAATTTACGCTCGTCTATCCAGTTGGACCTTGTGGAGTGGTCTTTACAGAATATGATTAATGCATCTAAGGCTAGTCAATGTTGTTTGATTCCTTCTGCCTTAAATGATTCACGCAAATCAGGCGCCAGTTCAAATAGATTGATTACTGCGTTGGCATTAGGTTTGCCTGTTACTGCTGATGTATTGGAATCCTATTCGCCGTTTTCAGATTACTTTCACGATATTCGTGAAACACCTTTATCTGTCTTCATCAAACAACTCACTTTGTACGCTCAAAAAGTTGAGTTTGCACAAAGGACTGTTGTCCCGATGTTTAGCCAAGAGGCTCTTGCTCAAAAATGGAAAAACTTTTTTCGTTCAACGAGGAAGAATTGAATTTTTATGCTGCGCTCCGTAGGTGAATCCGCAGGCTTTCCTAAACGGTAGACAGCCAGAAATTAGAGACTTCCGCTATTTTTTAAGTAATTCTTTTGCGACACGCTCCAACACAGGCGCCCACTGTATTTCCTTGCCCTGTCTATACAGCTTGATAGACGCATACCAAGGGCTATCATTTCTGTCTAATAACCAACGCCAGTCAGGGGCATAAGGTAATAACACCCATGTTGTTTTTCCTAATGCCCCGGCTAGATGGGCCACGCTGGTGTCGACACTTATCACCACATCCATTAACGCACATAATGCTGCAGTGTCGCTGAAGTCTTTCAACCTCTCTCCAAAGTACCTAATATTACTACTGGCTAATCGAGCACGATCTTCTGTCCTCACTTCTTTTTGAAGGCTGATGTATTCATAGCCCTTAGGTAGGTAAGGAAGTAACTCCTCCAAAGTCAGGCTTCGATTATGGTCATTTTTGTGCCCAGTGCTGCCGCTCCAGACCAAACCCACTCTCAGGTTTTTGGGTGCGCCAAGGCGTTTGCACCATTCATCACGTTTGATAGCATCTGCATATAGGTAAGTGCCAGGGCTTGGAATGGTGTGAAGCTCTGTCTTAAAGGCCAGTGGCAGGGACATCAATGGACAATGATAATCATAGGCCGGCAGGATTTGATCTTTTTCAATTAGTGTATCCACACCTTCAAGACCATTTAGTAATCCAACCAGTGCCTTGGGCACCTCTAAGGTCACCTTTGCCCCTAAGTCGGCAATGAGTTTGGCATAACGACAGAACTGAATGGTGTCACCCAGTCCTTGTTCCGCGTGAAGTAGTAGCGTCTTACCACCTATGTCCTCGTTGCCTAGCCAAAGTGGTTTCGTTAAGTGGCGCATATTTTTTGCAGTATTCGCTGCTTCCCAACGCCACTCATATAACTCCCATCCTTGCGTAAAGTCACCCGCAAGCAGCAAACCTAGTGACTTATTCCAATGAGCATCTACATAGTCTGGTTGAATAGCAATGGCATTGTCATAGCTTTCAACAGCCACTTTTACTTGCTTCAACGCTTGAAGTGCGGTACCACGATTAACATAAGCTTCTACGTAGTCATTTTTGATCGCAATGGCGCGGTCATAGCTTTCAATGGCTTTCTCTAATCGCTTTAAGTCCTGTAGCACATTACCGCGATTTGCGTAAGCCTCTGCGTATTCAGGCTTTATTGCAAGTGCACATTCATAGCTTACCAAAGCATCCTCATAACGCTTTAGAATTCTGAGCGTCACACCGAGATTGGAGTAGGCTTCTGCATATTTAGATTTATATGAAATGGCACGTTCGTAGCTATGAATTGCCTCTTCTATACAGTTTAAATTTTTTAGTGCATTTCCGCGACTAAAATATGCCTCAGCATAATCTGCCTTAATCTCAATAGCTCGGTCATAGCTTTCTACTGCTAACTCTAAATGTCCAAGTGCTTCAAAAGCACTGCCACGATTCGCGTAGGCTTCTGCGCTGTCAGGTTTGATCGCCAGTGCTCTGTTATAACTCGCAATTGCGTCTTCATAGCGCTTCATACGCGCCATAGCAAGTCCAAGGTGAGTGTGAGCAGCAGAATAATGCGGATTAATTTCTAAGGCTTTGCCAATCAATTCAACAGCCAACTCGTAATTGTAGCTTTGGTAAGCAATCACACCCAATAAATTCAGCGCATCGAATTGCTTTGGTTCTGAAGCAATTAAACGCTCGTATATTTCTTGAGCGTCCGCGATTTGACCCTGCTTATGTAGGGCAATTCCCTTCTTCAAAAGAATAGCAGATTCATCTTGCGAAAGTGGAAAATCTTTATTTTGCATTATTGGATTCAGACAGCATTCTCATTTACAATTTTAAGAAATTATTGAATTTTATGAGCTTTTAAATAATATATATGTTACGAATAATATTATAAGTTAGGCCAAATTATTTTTAATCATTTAAAATATATTGGATTACATTACAATTCCATCAAATTGCGTTCAGCAATGAGATGGCAACTTAAAGCAGCGTTTAGCCCAGCCCACATAATCGACATACTTTCAGGCGCGCTAGAAGTAGGGGAAATTGCCCCGGTGTCTGTCTAATATTTCAAATTATCTTCAATTATGGACGAAGGCAGGTTCCATTGTCTTGTCGAATCTTGTCTATAAATCTTCATAGATGGGTACCACGGATTGTCTTGCCTCGCCATTAGCCACCGCCAGTCGGGCACAAACGGCAACAGCAGGCATACCGACTTGCCCAATGCACCCGACAGATGCGCTACGCTAGTATCCACGCTTATAACCAAATCCATTAAATCACACAGGGCAGCAGTGTCACTAAAGTCGCCGATTTCGTCCTCAAAATGCTCAATATTGAATTCATTTAGTGCCGCTTTATCTCTATCGCGAATCTCTTTTTGCAAACTGACGTAGGTGTACTCAGTTGGCATGTGGCGCATCAATTCAGCTAAGGCCATGCTTCTATTTTTATCGTTTTTATGCTGTTCGCTTCCACTCCAAGCGATACCGACCCTTGGCTTATTGCCGTTGCCAAGTTTTAATTTCCAACTCGCGCGTTTGTCCGGCTCGCTAGCCAGATAACGTACGGCACTCGGTATGGAATCCGTCCGCGTCTTCAACGCCAATGGCAATGACATCAGCGGGCAATGAAAATCAAACTCCGGCAAGGAGTCACCCTGTCTGATCAACCTAGATACACCGCTTAGGCTGGAAAGTAATCTTATTAGCGGCGCTTGCACTTCCAACAAAACCGTCGCTCCCGATGCCTGCACAATTACGCAGTAGCGGCAAAACTGAATGGTGTCGCCAAGCCCTTGCTCCGCATGCAGAAGTATAGTTTTGCCTTTGAGTGACTCGGAGCCTAGCCACAAAGCTTGTGCGAAGTCTCTGCGCTTGGACGTAAACGTCCTGCGGCGCCATCGCCACTCATGTAATTTGAAGCCGGTTTCAAAGTCTCCGCTCAGCAAAAGTGCCAAAGCTTTATTCCAATGGGCTTCCGCGTAGTCGGGATGAATTTGTAAAGACTGCTCATAGCAGACTAATGCCTTGTCGATTTCGAGGCATTCGTAATAGGCTGCGCCCTGGTTCAAATACGCTTCGAAATTGCCTGGCTTGCAGGCTATGGCGGACGCATAACTGGCGACCGCCTCCTGGTGGCGACCTAACTCTTTGAACGCATTGCCGCGATTGGTGTAGGCATCTGCGTAGTCTGCACGCAGGGCAATGGCTTGGTCATAAGTGGCAATGGCAATTGCATAGCGGCGCTGTAACTGCAAGGCATTGCCCCAATTGAAATGAGCCTCTGCAAAGTCAGGCTTGAAACTAAGCGCCGTCTGGTACGAAGCAATGGCCT
>CAMCTR010000123.1 GCA_945878605.1 Candidatus Methylopumilus universalis
GGACGCGGGTGCGGTGTCAAGACTGTTGAAGGGCATCGGGATTATGTTGCTCGCGCTTGGGGTTACCATGGTGATTGGCGCAGCATCGGGTGCAAAATCGCCTCTCCAACCGCTGGCTGTATTAACCGCCCAAAAAACAAGTACGCCAAATACCGCCCTAAACTTTAAGCGTATCCAAAGCAGCGCTGAGCTCGACGCGGCGATCAAGCGCGCAAAGGGCAAGGTCGTCATGCTCGACTTTTATGCGGACTGGTGTGCCGCCTGCAAGGAGCTTGAGGAGTTTACTTTTAGCGACCCTGGCGTAAAAGCAGCGCTCAAGGACGCGGTACTCATCCAGGCGGATGTCACAGCAAACTCACCTGAAGAGGTCGCCCTATTAAATCGATTCAAACTATTTGGCCCGCCAGGTATTATTTTCTTTAATAAGTCTGGCAAAGAAATTTCACTCCTCAAGGTGATTGGTTACCAAGCCCCGGAAGACTTTATCAAAGTACTCAATCAACTCAATTCTCTAGGAGATGACGAATGCAATCCTACGGTCGCTTGCTAATCGCTCTTGTTTTATCCGTTTTATCGGGCTGGTTTTTATTCCACAAGACCCTTGAAACCAGTGAACCCGAGATAAACAAAGCGGCGCCTTCAGCTAATATTGATAAAAACCTGCTCATGAATGCCAGCTTCACGAATATCAACGGTCAACAACAGTCCCTCAAACAATGGCAAGGCAACATTATTGTGCTTAATTTTTGGGCAACCTGGTGTCCGCCATGTCGTGAAGAGATGCCGGAGCTCTCCGCGATGCAAGATCAATATAAACAGCAGAACCTGGTCATCCTCGGCTTATCCACAGACGATCTCGATACCACCAAAACCTATATGAAAACAGCGCCGGTGAGCTACCCAATTTTGGCAGGTGATATGCAGGCAATGAATCTTGCAGAATCTTTAGGTAACAATCGAGGAATATTGCCTTATACTGTCATTGTTGATGCAAACGGCACCGTTGTTAAGACCTTTTTCGGGCGCGTTAATCAGCAACTTCTCGAAAAAACCATCACCTCACTTCTCCAAGTTTCAGCTGTCGAAGAAAAGCAATAAAACAGTTAATTTCTTCAAACTTCGGTAAATTGATGTAGAATATCCTTTAATTTACGACAAACTTAAAAACTCCAAAAAGGCTTTTTCTTTTGGAAATCATCGAAAATATGGCTGAATCAACCTCAAAATCCGTTCTGGTTTTACACGGGCCTAACTTAAACCTGTTGGGTTTGCGTGAGCCTGATCATTACGGCAAAAATACCCTGGCTGATATTGATGGCTTATTGGCTAAACGTGCTAAAGAAGCGAATATACATCTACAGTCATTCCAAAGCAATTCAGAGCTTGAATTAATTCAGCGACTCCATGGGTTGGCAGATAAAAAAGTGGATTTCATTATCATTAATCCCGCTGCCTTTACCCATACTTCCGTTGCGCTACGCGATGCGCTTTCAGCGATCAAGGTTCCTTTTGTTGAAGTACACCTATCAAACATTTACGCACGCGAAACATTCCGCCACCACTCCTACTTCTCAGATATCGCTGTGGGTGTCATTAGCGGCTTAGGTGCACAAGGTTATTTACTGGCTTTAGATTACGCAATTCAAACCATAGCTGACTAATCATCAGCATTAAAATAAACGCACGCAATTAAGGTGCTTAACTGCAATATGAGGTGAAGAGATGGATCTACGTAAACTTAAAAAATTGATCGATTTAGTTGAAGAGTCTGGCATTTCAGAACTTGAACTCACTGAAGGTGAAGAAAAAGTTCGTATCAGCCGCAATATTCCGCAAGCACAGGGCGCTGTTCATTATGCACAACCTTACTTTCAACAAGCACAGCCACTTCAAGCAGCGCCTGCAGGACCGACTCCTGAAGCAGGCCCTGCTGCTGAGCCAGTGATTGAAGGCCATGTGGTGAAATCACCAATGGTTGGCACGTTCTACCGCTCACCATCACCTGAATCAAAATTCTTTGTGGATGTTGGCGCTAGCGTTAACGTTGGCGACACATTGTGCATTATCGAAGCGATGAAGCTATTGAACGAGATTGAGTCTGACCACGCTGGTGTTATCAAAGCGATCTTGGTTGAAAACGGTCAACCCGTCGAATACGGCGAACCTTTATTTATCATCGGCTAAAGAGGCTTTAAATGTTCGATAAAATCCTCATCGCCAATCGTGGTGAAATTGCATTACGCATCCAACGTGCTTGTCGCGAGTTGGGTATTAAAACAGTCGCTGTTCACTCAGAAGCGGATAAAGAAGCCAAATACGTAAAACTGGCGGATGAGTCTGTTTGTATTGGCCCTGCGGCTTCTAGCCAAAGTTATTTAAATATCCCAGCCGTCATTAGCGCGGCAGAAGTCACGGATGCTGAAGCGATTCACCCGGGCTACGGCTTCCTTTCTGAAAACGCAGACTTTGCAGAACGCGTTGAACAAAGTGGCTTCGTATTCATTGGCCCACGGGCTGAAACTATCCGATTGATGGGGGATAAGGTCAGCGCCAAGGACACCATGAAAAAAGCTGGTGTGCCTTGTGTTCCTGGCTCCGAGGGTGCCTTACCTGATGATCCTGCGGAAATCATCCACATCACAAAACAGATTGGTTACCCAGTCATCATCAAAGCCGCCGGCGGCGGCGGCGGTCGTGGCATGCGCGTCGTTCACACGGAAGCAGCGTTGATTTCTTCTGTGAATATGACCAAAGCGGAAGCGCAAGCAGCGTTTGGCAATCCGGTTGTTTACATGGAAAAATTCCTCGAACAACCGCGCCACATTGAAATCCAAATTCTTTCAGATCAACACGGCAATTCGATCTACTTAGGTGAGCGCGATTGCTCTATGCAACGTCGCCATCAAAAGGTGTTAGAAGAGGCCCCAGCGCCAGGCATTTCAAGACGTCTGCGTGACAGAATTGGTCAACGTTGTGCAGATGCTTGTAAACGCATTAATTACCGCGGGGCTGGTACCTTCGAGTTTCTGTACGAAAACAACGAATTCTACTTCATCGAGATGAACACGCGTGTTCAAGTGGAGCATCCTGTGACAGAGATGATCACCGGTGTGGATATCGTTCAAGAGCAAATTCGTGTCGCTTGCGGTGAAAAACTTCGCCTTCGCCAAAAAGACGTTCAATTCCGTGGTCATGCGATCGAATGTCGTATCAACGCAGAAGATCCCTATACCTTCGTTCCATCACCAGGCAGAATTACTACGTTCCACATGCCTGGCGGACCTGGCATCCGCGTTGACACACACGCCTACCAAAACTACATGGTGCCACCTCACTACGACTCAATGATCGGCAAGTTGATTGCTTACGGTGATACCCGCGACCAAGCGATCGCGCGGATGAATATCGCCTTATCTGAGATGGTGGTTGAGGGCATTAAGACCAACGTGGCACTCCACCGCGACTTAATGAACGACGCCGCGTTCCAACTAGGCGAAACCAGCATTCACTATCTTGAAAACAAACTTGGTATTCAGACTAAGTAAGGTTTCTTGATGGCTTGGGTTTCACTACATATCGAGGCGCATAGCCAAAACGCTGACCTGCTGAGTGATACGCTGATGAAAATCGGCGCACTCTCAGCAAGCATCGAGGACGCAAACGCCGAAACGCCCGACGAGCAACCGATCTTCGGCGAGCCGGGCGACCCTCCTCCTGGCATATGGAACAAAAACATTATCAGCGCGCTCTTTAATGACGACGTTGATATCAAGACTGTCATGGCAGAGGTTGCAGCCATCACCGGATTTAAAGACTTAAGCTACAGCACAGAAGCCGTGGATGAGCAGGACTGGGTGCGAGCGACACAGTCGCAATTTGATCCAATCAAAATCACGCATGACTTATGGATTGTGCCCACTTGGCATGATGCCCCTAACCCCGATGCCCTCAATATCGTTTTAGATCCAGGCCTCGCCTTCGGAACGGGCAGTCACCCAACGACACATCTGTGTTTGGCTTGGCTAGTTGATGAAGTGCAGGCCCATCATCATGTGCTCGATTACGGATGCGGCTCCGGCATCCTCGCGATTGCCGCGAAGAAGCTTGGCGCATCTGAAGTTATGGGCGTAGATATTGACGCGCAAGCCATTATCTCAAGCAATTTTAATGCCGAGCAGAATCAAGTCTCAGCTAAGTTCTTCATGGCAA
>CAMCTR010000124.1 GCA_945878605.1 Candidatus Methylopumilus universalis
TCATGATCGCCCACACTCGCTTTGCTTGATGGGGTGAATATTGGGGCTGGTAATTTTGATGCTTCTTGCAAACCACTTGGAAGTTGAATGCCGCAAACAGTGCCACTAGTTTTGTATTCTTTCCAGCCACTACCCACTAAATATCCACGCACAATTGACTCGATTGGCAAAGGCTTGAGCTTTTTAACTACTAAGGCACGCTTACCCAATTGGGCTTTTTCAGCAGGATCACTTACTAAAGAATCAGGATGAATGCCGGTTAGATGATTAGGGACAATATGGCCTAATTTCGCAAACCAAAAATTAGCAATCTCGGTAAGAATTGCACCCTTATCTTTAATTGGCGTGGGCAAAATTACATCAAACGCAGAGAGCCTATCGGTTGCAATTAATAACATAGTATTTGCATCAATATCATAAATATCACGCACTTTACCCTGGTGCATTAATGGGAGGCTTTTGATACTTGATTGCGTAAGCGTATTGGACAATTCAGTTTCCTAATCTTGGTTCAACAGATGACTGATGTTAAGGAAATAAAGCGAGCGCATTCACTCAAGCTATAAAATCCAACAGCAAAGATTATACCTTAAGTGTGCTTGTGTCTAAAAACGAAGGGTCTAAGTTGCGGCGTATTGTCGAACAAATGTTGGGATAAGATCTGGATGAAGAGATTTACTGAAGGGCCAGCCTTGGAATGCAAAAGGGACGTTTTTCGGAATTTTTGACAACTGCTCTTCTGTTTCCTCACCTTCACCACCCTATGAAAGTCCTAAAGTATCAGCAAAATTAAATATAAATCACTGATAATCTACGTAAGAAATTAAGTGATCTTAGCAAAAAATTTAAAATTTATTTTAAACTTGTTATTTATCATGCAATTATCTATTCTAGTTAAAAAAGGTCTTGCAGGCCTTTTTTAACTTATAAAATTTGAAACTTAACTGCGCTGTTCCAAAATTTCTACAGCAGGTAACTTTTTTCCCTCCAAGAACTCCAAGAAAGCGCCACCAGCAGTCGAGATATAAGACACTTGGTCATAGATATCATACTTTTGTATCGCTGCAATGGTGTCACCGCCACCAGCCAAGGTGTAAGCCTTAGTCTTAGCAATGGCCATGGCAATTGCTTTAGTGCCTTCCCCAAACTGATCAAACTCAAACACACCTAATGGACCGTTCCAAACAACTGTGCCAGCTTGCATAATAATATCTACTAGCTCTTGCGCAGACTTTGGACCAATATCAAAAATCATATCGTCAGACGCAATTGCATCCGCATCTTTAATCACCGCTGGTTCATTAGCATCGAAGTTTTTACCGGTCACTACATCTACAGCTATCGGCACAGCTGCACCGCGCGCCGCCATTTTTTCCATCAAGGCACGTGCGGTTGGAAGTAAGTCATTCTCACATAAAGAATGACCAATCTCATGGCCTGAAGCTTTTAAGAAGGTGTTAGCAATACCACCGCCAACGACTAACTGATCTACTTTTTCAGACAAGCTTTCAAGCACTGTGAGCTTTGTTGATACTTTAGAGCCACCAACAATCGCCACCATCGGGTGCGCTGGATTTAATAGCGCCTGACTTAATGCATCTAATTCTTGAGTGAGCAAAATACCCGCTGCAGCAACTGGCGCAAACTTAGCCACGCCATAAGTAGAGGCTTCTGCACGATGCGCTGTGCCAAAAGCATCCATGACAAATACATCACAAATCTTGGCATATGCTTGTGCAGTTTCATCTACGTTCTTTTTTTCGCCTTTGTTAAAACGGCAGTTTTCAAGCAACACTAATTCGCCAGCAGCCACCTCAAAATTACCAGCTACCCAATCTTTCAACAAGCGAACTGGCTTGCCCAATTTGGCTGAAAGCACTTCAGCTACCGGCTTAAGTGAATTTTCTTCTGAGTAAACATCCTCTTCTGGTCGGCCAAGATGTGATGTCACCATGACCTTTGCGCCGGCGTTCAAAGCAAACTCAATCGTCGCCATTGAGGCGGTGATACGCGCATCCGAAGTTACTTTGCCATCTTTGACCGGAACATTTAAGTCAGCACGAATAAAAACGCGCTTGCCAGCCAAATCCAAATCCGTCATTTTAATAATAGCCATAAAACTTCCTTAAGCGATATGTTCAGCCAATCGCAACATATTGCAGGAGTAGCCATACTCGTTGTCATACCATGCAACTACTTTAACAAAAGTCGGGTCAAGCGCTATTCCTGCTTCAGCATCAAATACCGCCGCAAAGGCCGATCCACGGAAGTCTGTTGACACTACTTTGTCTTTGGTAAAGCCTAAAACGCCCTTCATTGGACCAGTCTCTGAAGCTGATTTCATCACAGCCACAATCTCTTCATAACTTGCTTCTTTATTCAGCTCACAAGTTAAATCAACAACTGAAACGTCAGAGGTTGGTACACGTAATGCCATACCAGTCAGTTTTTTATTGAGTGCTGGAATAACCTTACCAACGGCTTTTGCTGCACCAGTGGAGGAAGGAATAATATTTTCCAAAATACCACGCCCACCTCGCCAATCCTTGTTTGAAGGACCATCAACCGTTTGCTGTGAAGCGGTTGCCGCATGCACCGTAGTCATTAGGCCACGCTTAATGCCAAACGTATCGTTCAACACTTTAGCGATTGGCGCTAAAGCATTCGTCGTACATGAAGCCGCTGAAACAATTGCTTCACCGTTATATTCTTCATGATTTACACCGTACACAAACATCGGCGTATCATCTGTTGGTGGGGCTGATTGCACCACTTTTTTAGCGCCAACATCAATGTGCTTTTGACAACTTTCTTGAGTCAAGAAAACGCCTGTACATTCAAGTAACACCTCAACATTGGTTGCGCCCCAATTTAGATTCTCTGGGTTTCTTTCTGAAGTCAGCAGAATTTTTTTACCATTCACAACTAAGTAGCCATCTTTATACTCGATGCTGCCTTTAAAGTTGCCATGGACTGAATCATATTTCGCCATGTAAACCACATACTCAGGGTCTTGTGTACCATTAATGGCGACTACTTCAATATTCTCAAAGTCCTGAAATGCAGCCCGCAAAGCCATACGGCCAATACGACCAAATCCGTTGATGCCTAATTTAATTGTCATGATTGTTACCTTAGTTTTACAAACAAAAAGGGAGCCAAAAAATACAGGCTCCCTTGGTCTAGCTTACTTCAATAATTACAGAACTGACTTAACAGTTTTCACTACGTTTTCAACAGTAAATCCAAAGTGCTTCATCAATACGCCACCAGGTGCAGACTCACCAAATGTGTCGATACCTACGACAGCACCTTCCAAGCCAACATACTTGCGCCAGAAGTCTGAATGAGCAGCTTCAACAGCCACACGCTTAACACCTGTAGTTAACACGCTGTCACGGTATGCTTTGTCTTGACGGTCAAATACGTTTGTTGATGGCATTGAAACGACGCGTACTTTAGTACCAGCAGCATTCAATTCAGCAGCAGCTTTAATGGCCAAATCAAGTTCAGAACCGTTAGCAATGATGATGACATCCGCTTTACCAGCAACATCAGAGAACACATAACCACCCTTACGGATGAGGTCGAAGTGTGCTGTGTCGTGTTTGATACCAGGCACATTTTGACGGCTTAATACCAAGCTTGATGGACCATGATGACGCTCAGCAGCTGCAACCCAAGCAACAGCAGTTTCTGTTGAGTCAGCTGGACGCCACACATCCATGTTAGGAATATAACGGAGACCAGATGTATTTTCCACTGGTTGGTGCGTTGGTCCGTCTTCACCTTGACCGATAGAGTCATGAGTCAATACAGCAATGGTGCGGATTTTCATCAGTGCACCCATACGCAATGCGCTCTTAGCATAATCTGAGAACATGTGGAATGTGCCACCAAATGGTAAGAAACCACCGTGCAAAGCCATACCGTTCATGATGGCAAACATACCGAATTCACGTACACCGTAAGAGATGTAGTTGCCAGGCTTTTTACCATTAACGTGAGTGAAGCTAGCGCATGATGTTAAGTTAGAACCAGTCAAGTCTGCTGAACCGCCCAAGAATTCTGGCAATGTTGGCGCTAAAGCTGCGATTACATTTTGTGAAGCTTTACGTGTAGCAATTGTTTCTGCTTTTTCGTTTGTTGCAGCAATCAATTCATCAGATGCTTGTTTCCAGTTTGCTGGTAAATCACCTGCCATACG
>CAMCTR010000125.1 GCA_945878605.1 Candidatus Methylopumilus universalis
AAAAGACTACGCGAACCCGTTGCATTAATTTACGCATTCGCACGCCAAGCGGATGATTTTGCTGATGAAGGCGAGTTGTCGCCAGAACAAAGACTCGCCCTTCTGGATGGCTTTAAACAAGAGCTTGATCGCATTGTGCAGAATACAAAACCAAACACCGATCTGTTTGTTGCCTTGCAAGCAACAATCAATAAACATCAATTGCCTATCCAAGCTTTTTACGACTTACTGGATGCCTTTAGTCAAGATGTGACAAAAACACGCTACCAAGACTTTGGTGAGCTGATGAACTATTGCAGACGCTCAGCCAACCCTGTGGGCAGATTGATGCTGAGTTTATATCAAGCAGATACTCCTCAGAATATTGGCATGGCAGATGCAGTTTGTAGCGCTTTACAGCTTATCAACTTTTTACAAGACATTGCCATTGATATTAAAAAAGACCGTATTTATTTACCACAAGCTGACTTGGATAAATACAAAGTTACCGAAACACAAATTCTTTGGGGCGATGCAAGTGGGACATGGAGCCTGATGATGGAATTTCAGATTAATCGCGCACGCAAGCTTTTACAATCTGGCGCTCCGCTTGGCTTGGTTTTACCTGGTCGCATAGGTTTTGAAATGCGCATGATCATTGCTGGCGGCGAACGAATCTTAAAAAAACTGCACCAAGCGCATGGCAATGTGTTTGAATTTAGACCACAATTAAGTAAAAAAGATTGGCTGTATATCGCCTATCGCGCTTTGAGCAAGAAATAAAAGACTGACTTGAGATAGCCAAATGACACCTAAAGAATACTGCCAAGACAAAGCCGCCAAAAGCGGCTCTAGTTTTTATTACAGCTTCATGTTTTTACCCAAAGCCAAACGCGAAGCCATTACCGCGCTTTATGCCTTCTGCCGAGAAGTGGATGACGTGGTCGATGAGTGCAAAGAAGTTTCAGTAGCGCGCATTAAGCTTGCTTGGTGGCGCACGGAGATTCATGGTCTTTACGAAGGAAAACCTCAACACCCTGTCGCCAAGGCCCTGGCTGAAGTCATCCACACTTACCATCTGGACCAAGAGCACTTCATCGAGATTATTGATGGCATGGAAATGGATCTCGACCAAAACCGTTACACCGATTTCAAGCAACTTCAACTCTATTGCTACCGTGTGGCTAGCGTGGTGGGTTTGTTATCAGCGCAAATTTTTGGATTTAGTAATCGCAAAACACTGAAGTTCGCGCATGACTTAGGCATGGCTTTTCAGCTCACCAATATCATTCGTGACGTAGGCGAAGATGCGCGACGCAACCGCATTTACTTGCCTCAAGATGAACTCAAAAAATTTGGCGTTAAAGAATCGGATATTCTGCATATGCATTTATCCGAAAACTTGCAAAAACTTTTGGACTTTCAAATCGAACGTGCTGAAAGCTTTTACGACCGGGCTTTAAAATCGCTTCCGCCAGAGGATAAAATGCAGCAACGCACAGGCTTAATCATGACAGCCATCTACAGAACTCTGCTACGCGAAATAAAAACTAGTGGCTCGCAACTAGTGCTTAATTCACGCATATCACTTACCCCTCTTAGAAAGCTCTATTTAGCTTGGTCAACATGGATGTTCCACTAAAAAAAGTTGCGATTATTGGTGGCGGCTTAGCCGGATTAAGCGCCGCCAGCAAGCTTGCTGAGGCAGGGATTGATGTCACACTCTTTGAAGCAGCACCTCAGCTAGGCGGACGTGCCCGAGCATTCATTTGGAAAGGCAAGCGCCTTGATAATGGCCAACACATTCTTTTAGGTGCATATCAGCAAACACTTAAATTGATGGCCTCGGTCGGCATTGATGAGAAAAATGTATTGTTGAGATTACCGCTTGCACTCAATATGCACCAATCATTTAGCCTTAAAGCTATGAGACTACCCGCCCCGCTCCACTTGTTATTTGGCTTATTGACTGCCACAGGCTTAAGCTGGCATGAACGTTTTACCGTCATTCGCTTTTTTGTATGGCTAAAGGCTATCCGCTACAAACTCACCCAAGATAGACCACTGCTCGATTTGCTCATCCAAAAAAACCAGCCCACTAGGCTCATTAAATGGCTTTGGGAGCCTCTATGCTTGGCTGCCCTTAATACGCCAATCGCCTCCGCAAGTGCGCAAACTTTTTTAAATGTGCTCCGAGATAGTTTTAACCAAAACAAAAACGACAGCGATCTGCTTTTGCCTAAAGTGGATTTATCAGCACTGCTTTCTGAGCCAATAGCTGAACACATAAAAAAACATGGCGGAAAAATAGCACTGAGCATGGCTGTATCTGATATTGAACAAACGATGAATGGCTTTAACCTGAATTTTGCTAGCAAAGAGGCTAGTGAGTTTAGCCATGTAGTGATTGCGACTTCGCCGCATCATGTGCACGCCATTACCTCACAACTAGATATCACAAGAGATGCTGCATTTGATTATCAGCCGATTTATACCGTTTATATTCAATATCCAAGCCATATCAAACTACCGCACGTGATGACAGGCTTTACGCAAGGCATTGCCCAATGGGCGTTTGACCGCGGTCAACTGTGCGGACAAGATGGTTTAATCGCTGTGATTGTTAGTGCTGAAGGCGCTCATCAAAAACTTAGCCAAGAAGCGCTGGGCGAATCAATTGTTGAAGAACTTAAGGAATCCTTCCCTGACTTACCAAGCCCAGAATGGCATAAAGTCATCGCTGAAAAACGCGCTACTTTTGCTTGTGTTTCAGGCTTAAAACGTCCAAAGCAACTCACTCAATTAGCAAACCTCTATCTGGCTGGGGACTATACTGAGGGCGATTACCCAGCGACGATAGAGGGCGCCATTCGTAGCGGACTATCCGCGGCCCAATTAATCCTGCAATCGTGAGACAATCTCATCCAATTTTTTATAACAGCATCTGAATAAGCATCATGAAAAACTACCAAGCTCCCAGCCAAAACCTTAAAGATCGCGTGATTATTGTCACTGGTGCAGGCCAAGGCATTGGCCAAACCGCCGCGATTGCGTTTGCCAAACAAGGGGCAACGGTCATTTTAATCGGGCGAACACAATCCAAGTTAGAAGCGACATACGACGCCATTCAATCGCAAGACTTACCCGAAGCGCTGATTTTTCCGATGGATTTAAACAAAGCGACGCAAGATAATTTTAAGGCCATGGCGGAAGGCATCTACCAACAATTAGGGCGTTTAGATGGCATTTTGCATAACGCAACCGACTTTAATAATTTAAGCCCGCTGGAAATCCAGACAGCTGAACAGTTTGAGGAAATGTTTCGCGTGAACACGATTGCGCCATTCGACCTAACTAAAGCGTGCTTGCCGCTTTTAGAGCGCTCGACCAATGCCTCTGTGATTTTCACCTCCAGCAGCTCCGCACAAACCCCAAAAGCTTATTGGGGAAGCCATGGCATCAGTAAAGCCGCAACCGATTTTATGATGCAAATGTGGGTACAAGAATTAGAAAATCGTCCTAATATACGCTTTAATAGCATTGCTCCAGGCGCGTTAAAAAGCCCTCAACGCAAAAAAACGCACCCAGGAGAATTACACAGCGAGCTTCCAACCATGGAAAGTGCTATGCCGCTTTATTTGTATCTCATGGGTGACGACAGTATCGGCGTTACAGGCAAGGTCCATCATGTATAACCTTCATACGCTTGTCATGTTTTAGATATATGATGCGCACCATGAAAAAAGCGCTGATTTCGGTCTTCTTACTCATCTCACAGCACGCTTTTGCGGCAAGGCCGTTTGTCACCGATGATGCAAGACTCACTACTGCAGGAAGTTGCCAAGTCGAAGCTTGGACGCGCGTATATCAACATAGCCATGAACAATGGGCATTGCCTGCGTGCAACCCTTGGGGAAACTTCGAAATGACCTTTGGAGGCTCTTTAGCAAAAGTAGATAGCCAAAGCAGCACGCGTGATTCCGCATTTCAGGCAAAAACCTTGTTTAGAGAGTTAAAAACGAATGACTGGGGGATAGGCATCGCCATAGGAAAAATAAGCCACAGCGCCCTAAATCCAGGCCCCAATCAGTACGGCAACACTTACGGCTATATACCAGCTTCTTTATCGCTCTGGGATGACAAATTAATTCTTCATAGCAATATCGGCTTACTGCATGACAAGCAAAGCAAGCGAAATAATATGACATGGGGCTTGGG
>CAMCTR010000126.1 GCA_945878605.1 Candidatus Methylopumilus universalis
CGCCAGCAGATTTTTCTGTAGTGAAAGAAGCTTTGGAAGCGGCTGGTCTAGAGGCTGTTCTTGCTGAAGTTACCATGAAGGCGGATAACGAAACTGTCTTTACTGGCGACGATGCAGTCAAAATGCAAAAACTGCTTGATGCTTTGGACGACTTGGATGATGTGCAAGAGGTTTACACCTCAGCGGTGATTGAAGAAGAGTGAGTTTGAATAACGCTCCAGTGAACGTTGTTAGAATATTGGGTATAGATCCAGGCTTACGACTCACTGGTTTTGGTGTGATAGAGAAAATAGGTGAAAAAATCACCTACATTGCGAGCGGCACAATTAAAACTGCCGTGGCAAAAACAGAAGATAGAGAAGAGTTACCAGCGAGGTTAAAAATTATCATCGACGGCTTATTCGAGGTGATTGATACCTACAAGCCGAATGAGGTTGCCATAGAAAAAGTGTTCGTCAATGTCAACCCTCAATCAACTTTGCTTTTGGGTCAAGCGCGTGGCGCGGCAATTAGTGCTGCAGTGATTCGAAATTTAAGTGTGGCGGAATATACAGCGCTACAAGTCAAACAAGCGGTGGTCGGTAATGGCCACGCCGCAAAGGAGCAAGTCCAAGAAATGGTCAAACGTCTGCTCACACTCCCTGCAACCCCCAAACCTGATTCTGCTGATGCACTTGCTTGTGCGATTGCGCATGCCCACGGCGGTCAAGGCATGGGTAAGCTAGCCACCGCTGGCTACCGAGTTAAAGGAGGCAGGCTCGTATGATTGCTCGCTTAAAAGGCATTTTGTTTGAAAAAACACCGCCGCATGTGTTGATTGATTGCAATGGTGTGGGTTACGAATGTGAAGTACCAATGAGCACTTTTTATAACTTGCCTAATATTGGTGAAACGCTGACCTTGCTTACACATTTTGTGGTGCGTGAAGATGCGCAATTATTGTATGGCTTCGGCACTGAGCGGGAACGGGTGACATTCAGACAATTGCTCAAAGTGAATGGCATCGGTGCAAAATCTGCACTTTCAATCTTAAGTGGTTTGTCTGTTGAAGATTTAATTCAAGCCATTGCCCTGCAAGAAACAGGCTTGCTTACTCGCGTGCCTGGCGTTGGTAAAAAAACGGCGGAGCGTCTGTTGCTCGAGCTTAAGGATAAATTTTCAGTTGAAGGTCTGATTGGCAATACTAACGCGCCTAAGTCCGCCGCTAGTGATGTGCTCAATGCTTTGGTCTCACTGGGGTATAACGAAAAAGAAGCCTTACTTGCAGTGAAACAATTAGCGCCTGATGTTGGTGTTTCTGAAGGTATCAAACTTGCCTTAAAGGCATTATCTAAATCATGATTGAAACTGATCGTCTTATTGCCGCAGATCCCTTAACCCAGCAAGAAGAGACGCTGGAAAGAGCACTTCGCCCTAAAGCGCTTGATGAGTATGTCGGGCAAGAAAAAGCACGCGGTCAGTTGGAGATTTTCATCAATGCCGCACGTGGTCGCAGTGAGCCTTTAGATCACGTCTTGTTATTTGGACCACCGGGATTGGGTAAGACAACCTTGGCGCACATCATCGCCAAAGAGATGGGTGTCAATATGCGCCAAACATCAGGCCCTGTGCTGGAGCGTGCCGGGGACTTAGCGGCGCTCCTGACAAATCTTGAGCCTAACGATGTTTTATTCATTGACGAAATTCATCGTTTATCGCCAGTGGTTGAAGAAATTTTATATCCAGCCATGGAAGATTACCGCTTGGATATAATGATTGGTGAAGGACCTGCCGCGCGTTCAGTTCGGCTAGATCTGCCGCCTTTCACGCTAGTAGGTGCTACCACACGTGCTGGGATGTTGACTAATCCATTGCGTGACCGTTTCGGCATTGTGTCGCGATTAGAGTTTTATACTTCAGATGAATTGGCGCGCATTGTGCAACGTTCAGCGGGCTTGTTGGAAGTCGTCATGCAAGGCGATGGTGCACTTGAAATTGCCAAGCGTTCACGTGGCACACCGCGTATTGCAAACCGTTTATTACGCCGTGTACGAGATTATGCACAAGTAAAATCTGATGGTGTTGTGACCTCTGAAATTGCCGATGCAGCACTAAAAATGTTGGATATTGACCATCTTGGTTTTGATGTAATGGACAGGAAATTATTGCTCGCTGTACTGGAGAAATTTGGTGGCGGCCCTGTTGGTTTAGACAATTTGGCGGCGGCTGTAGGTGAAGAGCGTGACACGATTGAAGATGTGCTTGAGCCTTACTTAATTCAGCAAGGCTATTTGATGCGCACCCCCCGTGGTCGTGTGGCGACGCAACAAGCTTATCAACATTTCGGCCTTCCAATTCCTAAGGCGCTAGCAACGGGTGAGTTGTGGGCAGCGGAAGACGTTTAGAAAAAACGAAGATGAAATTTGATTGGCCTGTACAAGTTTATTGGGAAGACACCGATGCAGGTGGCGTGGTGTATCACAGCCAATACCTAAATTTTATGGAACGTGCGCGTACCGAGTTTTTGCGTAGCCTTGGTCTGATACAAACAGAACTTAGGGATGATTTGGGTTTTTTGTTTGTGGTGCGCGATATTCAAATTCGCTTTAAAAAGCCCGCTAAGTTTGATGACGTGCTCAATGTGAATACGCAGCTTTTAAAAGTTGGCCGTAGCTTGCTTGAGTTTGAGCAAAACATATATCGCGGTGATGAACATTTAATCGCCGCTAAGGTCGATGTGGTTTGTATCGGCGCTGATAGCTTTAGGCCTGTGAGCATTCCAAGCCAAATGATGTCTTTATTAACGCTTTAGCATTTAGATTTAATTGATAGCAATTGTGGAGAAAAGATGACTGAATTACCAGCAAATGCAGCCGCAGATATGTCTTTAACCACGCTTATTACAGGCGCTAGCTTGCCAGTACAGATGGTGATGGCAATTTTGCTGATTGTGTCTATCGTTTCATGGTGGTACATCTTTATTAAGGTGATGACCATTGGACGTGCAGAAAAAGAAGCTGAAAGTTTTGAGCATACTTTTTGGACCGGGGGCGATTTGAATAAGCTTTATGAAGGCTTATCTGCAGGTCGTAATAAACCGCATGGCATGTCGAGCATTTTCGAGGCTGGCTTCAAGGAGTTTATGCGCTTGAAAAAACAGCCGGGTTTGGAAGTCAGTGATTTAATGGAAGGTTCACGTCGTGCGATGCGTGCCGCTTATAACCGTGAAATGGACGATTTGGATTCCCATCTTCCTTACCTTGCCTCAGTTGGTTCAGTCAGTCCTTATATTGGTTTATTTGGCACAGTGTGGGGCATCATGAATGCCTTTCGTGGCTTAGCGAACATGGCACAAGCAACCTTAGCGCACGTCGCACCTGGCATTGCCGAAGCGCTCATTGCAACCGCGATTGGTCTTTTTGCGGCGATTCCTGCGGTGATTGCCTATAACCGTTTTGCTTCTTCTGTAGACCGCTTGGCAGTGCGTTACGAGAGTTTTATTGAAGAGTTTACTAATATTTTGCAACGTAAGAGCTAAGCATGGCGCGTATTCGTAAACGTAGAGCAATGAATCAAATTAACGTTGTGCCTTACATCGACGTGACTTTGGTATTGCTGGTGATTTTTATGGTGACTGCACCGATGACCAACCCTGGTGTGGTTGAGCTTCCTAAAGTTGGCGCTGAAGTGCTGAAGCAACAAACCGCACCTGTGGTGATTACAGTCATGGCGGATGGAAAAGTACTATTCCAAGAAAAGAAAATGAGCAGCGACCAACTGTTATTTGAAATTAAAAACCAAGTTACAAAAGAGCCTGGCCGCGCTTTTGTGATTAGTGCAGACAAGAAAGTCGGTTATGAGCATGTGGTTGAAGTGCTCGCTTTGCTCAAAAAATCGGGTGCTAAAGCAGGCTTGTTATTGAATCCAGTTAACTGAAAAAGCATGATTCGTCAGCATGAAAAAGAGGTGGTTTGGCAAGCGAGCGCTTTTACTGCGCTGGTGCATGGTTTGCTTTTGGCACTTTTTCTAGTGTCGTTTAAGTGGAAAACTGTGCAGCCCATGAATATCGCGCAGGTTGAGTTGTGGGATACTGTACCAAGCCCCAAAGCAGATCCAATGTCCTTGCCACCACCAGAGCCAATTACTGAGCCTGAAACACCTCAAGTGGTTGAGCCAGCAAAACTAGAACCAAAAGTGGCACCAGAGTCAGAACC
>CAMCTR010000127.1 GCA_945878605.1 Candidatus Methylopumilus universalis
CATGCAGAAGCTGACCAAGATGATATGGATACACTCATGACCTTGCTCGCCAATGCAGGCCTCACCTTTATCATGGGCATACCTGGTGCAGATGACATTATGCTTAATTACCAAACGACTTCGTTCCACGATGCGTTGTATTTAAGAAAAGTATTGGGCTTACGTGCAGCACCTGAGTTTGAAAAATGGTTAAAACAAATGAACATCATGGATGAAAAAGGCAATGTACAGCCAGTCACTCAAGCGCATCGCCTGTTGCAAAACATGCCTAAATATTTGCTGAGCGCGAGTTAATACAATGACCAAAGAGATTCAGCCAACATTAAAACTTTCCACTAGTACTGTGCAAGATCCTTGGGTAGATCTCAAGCAATTCACCCGCGCCCGCATTGCTTTGGGGCGCGTTGGAAGTAGCTTGCCAACTAAAGAGATTTTAGATTTTGGTATGTCGCATGCCATGGCGCGTGATGCGGTGCATTTGGCTTTAGACATTGATACCTTGCAATCGCAAATTGAAAGCCTTGGTTTTGAAGTCTTGAAACTCCATAGCCGTGCCCCTGATCGAGCGAGTTATTTGCTCAGGCCAGATTGGGGACGTCGATTAAACGGGCAATGTGCTGAGATGATTAAAGCGCTGCCCCAACAAAAAATAGATATCAGTATTGTGATTGGTGATGGCCTTTCGTCGCTTGGTGTACAAAAGCACGCCGCACCGATGTTGCGAGCCATTCAAGCAGCCATGTCTAATGAATGGAAAATTGGCCCAGTAGTGATTGCTAGCCAAGCGCGTGTTGCTTTGGCGGATGAGGTGGGCGAGTTGTTGAGTTCACGCATGGTGATTTTGTTGATAGGCGAACGACCTGGCTTGAGTTCGCCTGATAGTCTGGGGCTTTATCTCACCTATCAGCCTAAAGTGGGCTGTAGTGATGCTGACCGCAATTGCATTTCAAATGTTCGTCCTGAAGGTTTGAGTTATGAAGCCGCCGCTAAAAAATTAATCTGGCTTGCTAAGGAGTCTATGCGACTTAAGGTTTCAGGCGTTGCCCTCAAAGATGAAAGTGATGTGCAACACATTGATGTGGATGAGCCCAAGCGACTAGCTTAGGAGCGATTAATAAGCGGGTTAAGTTAACGCACTGCATCTATGGCACTCAATTGGTGCGAAATATTCATTTCGCTGAAAACGATGCATTATTTCAGTGATTCAAGAAATATATTATTTTCATACGGCACTTGTTTTGAGTGCTGTCTTTATATTAAAAATCAGTAATTGCTCTATTTTAATTTTTAATTATCTACATGATTTTTAACGTGTTTTAAACAAATTTCCGATCATTCCGAATCATTTTTTCCATTATTTTAGCTATTTGGCACGACAGTTGCTTATTGTTAAACGTAGCTTTTATTTTTTTGTACGTTTTATTTTAAGAAAAGGAAACTCTCATGCGTAAATCATTATTACTAGTTGCTGTGTTAGGCACATTGGCATCATCACAGGCGGTGATGGCTGCTGAAGCTGCCGCTGCAACACCAACATGGACATTCCCAACGAGCGTTTCATTGGTGAGCGATTATATCTGGCGTGGTCAGTCTCAAACTTGGGGCAACCCAGCAGTGCAAGCTGGTATCGAAGCAGATCACGTTTCGGGCGCTTATGTTGGTTTCTGGGGCTCTAATGTTTCTAGCCATTGGTTGCCAAATGCAAACGTAGAGATGGACTTCTCTGCTGGCTTCCGCAATACATTTGCAACTGACTTTAAATATGATATCGGTGGAACATATATTTACTATCCTGATGCTGATTTTTCTAAAGCTCCAGTATTCGCGTATCAAAAATCTAAACTAAATACCTTGGAGTTATACGGCAGTTTAGGTTGGAAGTGGTTTACTGTTAAAGGCGGTTATATGCCAACTAAGTTTTACGGTTGGAACACAAACAACTCAGGTACAGCCGCTACTAATCCACCAAATGGACAAAGTTTTGCTGGTGATGCATCAGCAGGTCTAACTGGCGATACAAAAGGCTCTTATTACTACAGTGCTAGTGCTAGCTATGACTTGCCTATGGCTATTAACGTGGCTGGTGAAGTTGGTCATCAAACTATCGCTGAAAGCACTGGTCTGGATTGGACTTGGTACAAGTTGGGCGTTACGAAGACATTCGACGGTACTTTAGCTGGTTGGTCAGTAAATGCATTTTACACAGGCACTACAGGTAGTGATGCGTATAAAGGGTTCTTGTCTTTTGACAAGGCAACTGACACTTCAACTGTCGACAAAAGCAAGTTCGTTGTGGGCATTACAAAAAGCTTCTAATCCAAAAGCATTTTATTTTTAAAGCTATTTGAGGGGTGTAGGCAATTCGGCCTACATATCCTCAAAAATAGTGAGGAGACATAACATGAAATTTGTATCAGCGATTATCAAGCCATTTAAGCTTGACGAAGTACGTGAGGCACTTTCTGCCATTGGCGTGCAAGGCATTACTGTGACTGAAGTTAAAGGTTTCGGACGTCAAAAAGGCCATACTGAACTCTATCGTGGTGCGGAGTATGTGGTGGACTTTTTGCCCAAGGTGAAGTTGGAAGTGGCAATTTCAGATGAAATGCTTGATCAAGTCATTGAAGTGATTGAGAAGTCTGCAACCACTGGCAAAATCGGCGATGGCAAGATTTTTGTCTTCAATCTTGAGCAGGTTTATCGTATCCGTACCGGTGAAACCGGTCCTGAAGCTTTATAAGGTGACATAAAATGAAAAATTTACTATCAACACTCGCGCTAGTCACTGCTTTAGGTTTAGGTGTATTTGGCCTAACGAATGTGAGCTATGCGGATGATACAAAAGCAGTTGCCACAGCAGCTGAAGCAGCGCCGGCTCCCGATGCAGTTGCGCCTGCAGCAACCACTTCAGCTGAAGAAGTTGCCCCTGCGGCAACTGCTCCCGTGCCAAACAAGGGCGACACCGCTTGGATGATTGTGGCAACGGTGCTTGTGTTAATGATGTGTGTGCCAGGCTTGGGGTTGTTCTACGGTGGCATGGCGCGTCAAAAGAATATGCTTTCAGTCTTAATGCAAACATTTATGCTGACTTGTTTGTTGGGTGTGCTTTGGGCGGTTTATGGCTATAGCATAACATTTACTGAAGGAACAACGCCGTTCTTTGGTGGTTTTAGCCGTCTTTTCCTGAGTGGTATTACTCCAGACTCAAACGTCGCGACTTTTAGCAAAGGCGTTGTGATTCCTGAATACATTTACATGTGTTTTCAATTAACTTTCGCAGTGATTACACCGGCATTGATCGTGGGTGCATTTGCTGAACGTATGAAATTTTCAGCGATCTTGTTTTTCATGGTGCTTTGGTTCACGTTCTCATACTTGCCAATCGCCCACATGGTGTGGTTCTGGTCTGGCCCTGATGCATTCACTTCAGCTGAAGCTGGTGCAAAAGCCAATGAACTTGCAGGCTTTATCTTCGGCAAAGGCGCATTAGACTTTGCAGGCGGTACAGTGGTGCATATCAACGCGGGTATTGCTGGTTTAGTAGGGGCTTTAATTTTAGGTAAACGTGTCGGTTTTGGTAAAGAAGCCATGCCTCCACATAGCGTTACAATGACGATGATTGGTGCCTCATTACTTTGGGTGGGTTGGTTTGGTTTCAACGTTGGTTCAAACCTAGAGGCCAGTGGGTTCGCAACATTGGTATTTGCCAATACATTGCTTGCTACTTGTGCTGCGGCTGCTTCATGGATGTTTGTTGAGTGGTTTACAAAAGGCAAACCATCTATGCTTGGCGCTGCATCAGGTGCAATCGCTGGCTTAGTGGCAATTACACCAGCATGTGGTTTTGCAGGCCCAATGGGTGCGATTGTTTTAGGCTTAATTGTTTCACCGCTATGCTTTACCTTTGTGACTAAAGTGAAATCAGCACTTGGTTATGACGATTCACTGGACGTTTTCGGGGTGCATTGCGTAGGTGGTATTTTCGGTGCGCTTGCAACAGGTATCGTAGTGAATCCAGCTTTAGGTGGCACAGGCGTTTATGATTATGTAGCTAATGCGGTGGGCACCTATGATATGGCTACTCAAATGACTAGCCAGGCATGGGGTGTAGGCGTAACCGTATTATGGTCTGCTTCGGTTGCATTCATTGCTTATAAGCT
>CAMCTR010000128.1 GCA_945878605.1 Candidatus Methylopumilus universalis
CTTCTCCTGGTAGCCTATGACACGCTATGCCGAAGAAGTGAGCTGGTAGCGCTCAGGGTTGAGGACGTTAAAAAAAGGGTGATCAACGGCGAAGAAAATATCACCATCCTGCTAAGAAAAAGTAAGACAGATCAAGACGCAATTGGGAGGTGGCTTCATTTGAGCAAGAGAACTCAAATTGCAGTACATGATTGGCTCAACCAACTAAATGCAGAAACGGGACCTCTGTTTAGAGGTGTCAATAGTGGTCAGCACATAATGCAGACCCTCGGCGCGGGACAGATTAATAGAATATATAAGAAAATTGCGAGAGTGAGCGAGATAGACTCAGATATTGCCGTAAAGATTAGCGGCCACTCTATGCGGGTGGGTCACGCTCAGGATCTCTTGAGATCAGGAGCAAGCCTTCCCGTTATTATGAGCATGGGACGCTGGAGTAAGTCGGATACGGTGATGCGTTACGTTGAGCAGACTTCCCAACTATCTACTTTCGGGACTTAATAATACTGATTTAAAAACTAGGATTAATTGGAGACAAGACGGTCATATAACTCCATCATTCGGTTAACGGAAACATCTTCAGTAAACTCTGACAGGAATCGTTGCCTAGCCCCTAACGCTAACTTTTTAATAAGCACATCGGATCCTAAAATTTTATTGCACGCATGAGCCAGAGCTATTGGGTCACCTAACGTAAAATTAAGACCACTGATACCATGCTGATTTACCCAAGGCACTCCGGAACCAGGTATGTCAGAGGACACAATCGGCAATCCGAAAGCCATAGCCTCAAGCAGCACAACACCAAAAGCCTCAGCTCGATTAATTGATGGAAGACAGTAAAGTGTAGCTCGCTGAAAAATAGCATTTAATTCGGAATCATCAAGCCTTCCAGTCAAGACAACACGATCAGCAACGCCTGCTTTTTCAACTGCCTCCTGAAATGCTTTCTGCAAGGGCCCAACACCGACAATCAACACTACAGCGTCCTTAGGCAAGTGCTTTGCCGCCTCTATTAATACGGCGAAACCTTTATAAGGTACAAGACGTCCCACAGAAAGAACGATCCTCTTATTATTAACTCTTTCGTATAATTGGGAGGAGAGAGAGGAACTGCTCCCCTGATGATTTTTATCTGAAATGCCAATCGGGACAACTGAGATCTTATTTCTAAAGGGTGCGAGAGCCTTCGAGGCATCGGCATAAACCTGAGATGTCGCGACAATGCAATTTGCACGTCGCAGCAACGCTGACTCTAATGGACGAAGTATTTTTCCGAGAAAGCCTTTATTGATGACATCACTGTGCCAATGCACCAATAATTTTATTTTTGGCGAAATAAATAATGCACAAAGAGCTCCCAACATATTTGGAACGTGAAGATGAATCAAGTCTGCATTTTTTGCAACTGACAGACTTTGAAAAAAATATTTAAAGCCGATGGGTTGCGAAGCCAGCAATATTGAAATAGGGGCTCTAAAGACATGAACCCCATCTATTAGATCTTGACTCTTATTAGGAGTTTTTTTAAAACAAACCACCGAGACTTCATGACCGAAAGATGCAGCACCTGATGCCAAGCTTGCCGTCACAATCTCGATGCCGCCGTTATCTGGCAAATAGTATTTACCAAAATGGACTATTTTAATCATGATATTTTTAATAGTTAATGATCAATTACATTGAATTCTGATAATGCAGACCTTAAACACATTGCCGCATGGTCCCAGGAGAACGCATGGGCACGGTCGTAACCACGTTCAATTAACATACTGCGATAGTCGTCGTTTTTTAGGATTAATTCAATTGCATTTTTCATGTCATTTATGTCGCGTGGTTCAAAATAATGTGCAGCATTGCCGCATACTTCAGGTATCGAAGATGAATTTGATGCGGCCACAGGACATCCACAAAGCATTGCCTCAAGTGGAGGAATACCGAAACCTTCGTAAAGAGAGGGGAATATAAAAAGTGCAGCATTTTCGTACAAAGCACGCAACTGCGTGTCAGAAACAGCGCCAGCCCATTTAATATTTGGATGGTTTTTTAACGAGACGCACTTACCAAACACATTATTATTAAAAGCACCAACAATCAACAAAGGAAATCGTTCAGCTAGATATGAACTAGCATAGGCTTCAATCAGCGCAGAGAAATTTTTTGTTGGATTAATACTACCAACAGCAAGAAGAAAACCTTTTGGCCGCAGGTGCATCTGCTCAATCAACGTTGGATCAGCGGGTTTATTGATGATGTGCTCAGCTGAGTTTGGAACAACCCTAAACTGAGTTGATGGTAAATGTAAAGAAAGGTCAAACGCAGACGATTTTGATACGGTAAGAACAAATGGAGATCGTCTAGCCAGTCGAGCAAAAAGCAATCTATACCAAGCCACAAAAAGTCGCGAATACGCTCTTGGATACATGTATATAGCCGCATCATGCATGGTAGTAATGCAATTCCTCGCCAACAATGGCGAAGATCCGGATAGACAAATCAAGGTTCCGTCACGCGCATTCGCAGGCAAATCTAACTGCTCCCACAAGTTCAAAGAACGCCCCGATCTTCCAATAATTCGTTGGCTAATTGATAAAAGTCCGGGTATCGAATCACTCCCTGGAGGCAGAAGGAGTTCTACATCATGCCCACATGGATCAGCTTGAAGGCTCCTGTCCAAGGCAGAAATGATACCTAAAGAAAAACGTTGAACCCCAGTTGTTCGTTGGGCAATAAACTTACCATTAATGTAAATCACTTTACACTTGATCTCAATTTTAAGACACCAACAATTTTTAGTGCTTTGTAAAGTAAAAAAGTTAAAAATGTCGCGTAAAGAATCGATCCAGTAAAATTGCTATGGAAGCCTTCGTTGAATAGCGCCATTGGAAAGCTCGTCAAGGACAAAGCCCAAACGCTAGGAACCAGATTATCAGAGCGCGCTGCATGATCCACCTGACAACACAAAAAGGCGACCAATGCACCTGACAATACTATACCAAAATAAGAAAAGTTTAAAATACCTTCTAAAATTATAGAAGATAAAAGGTTCACGCCATCAGCAAAGCCTCCAGGATAAACTTCAGCGGTTACAAGTGCAGCCGTCAGGAGTGGTTTAGCATCCCAAAAATTACGAGGGATAAAGTGCAAAAATGCAAAAATATAAGATCCACCGTTTAGACTAGGCAATATGCCTTCATGATAAAGGTCGAGGCCGGCCGACATAGTTGGCAAGATGTCGATACGGGCCATAAAGAGATCAAAGATCAAGCTTGGCTCATTAATTAGGGTTGTCGCGGCCTCTAGGTAGGCGTCAGCAGAGCCAATCTGTATGTCCCTAGAGAGACCAAATAAAGAAATTATAACGATTAGCGGCGCAGCAATCAGAGAGACTTTTAGTAGTGAAATTGGGTGGTAATATCGGTGATAAAGTACAGCCATCCATAAAGCCATCATCACTATCGATGACCTGCTAGATAAGAGAACTGCATCAATAAGAAAAAGCGTCAAGCCAGCGACAACATAGCCCCAACCTCTTCTATTTCTAAATGAATCATACATAAGTGTTAGCAATAAAATATTACCTATCAATGGAATTTTATAAAGGTAAGCTGCTCCCTGATTCTGTGTGACTGCTGATAACTCAAGTTGATTAAAATCTCCCAAAGTTGCAAGCATTGTGATGGCTAGAATTTTGAAAGCGGCAAATAACGCAAATAAAATCCAACTTGAACCTGGCCGAATGCAAACAGCATTCACGCGATTAAATGATACCAATTGGATTCGACGGATTCTGGTATCAGTTATAAAGTAAACAATCGAGTGCACAACAAGAAATAGCGAACAAAGCCATAGAGCTTCTACAACTGTTGGTGTTACAGCATCCATTAACAACATGTGCAGACTTTTAAGAATAAAATAAAAAAGAACTGTTACTGTTAACCAAAAGCCAGTTGAAAAAGTGAATTTCTCGTGAGTCGGATAGAGCCCACGAACTAAGATTAAGGAAGATACTAGCGAAATAAAAGAAGCTGCATAGTCAGTAATGAT
>CAMCTR010000129.1 GCA_945878605.1 Candidatus Methylopumilus universalis
AAAGCGCGCCACATTAAACCCGCCATAATGCCAGATATCCACATCGCAGTGATGTAAAGCAATATGCCTATTGTTGCTAGCCAGAAATGAATGTTAATCAAACGATTGCTATACATTTCGGTATTCCAAAGTTTCGGAATCATATGATAGAAACTACCAAAGGTGATCATCGCAACCCAGCCAAGCGCACCTGAGTGCACATGCCCAATTGTCCAGTCGGTGTAATGTGAAAGCGCATTAACGTCTTTTAATGACATGATTGGACCTTCGAAGGTAGACATCCCATAGAAAGAAAGTGCCACAATCAAAAAGCGAATCACTGGATCAGTACGAAGCTTGTCCCATGCGCCAGATAAGGTCAGAATTCCGTTGACCATGCCGCCCCAGGATGGAAGCAATAGCATGATTGAGAATGTTGCAGCCAAGGTTGATGTCCAGTCAGGAATTGCTGTCCAATGTAAGTGATGTGCACCAGCCCACATATACAAGAAAATAATGGCCCAAAAGTGCAACACTGAAAGGCGATAGGAGTAAACAGGACGACCTGCTTGTTTAGGTACAAAGTAGTACATCATCCCCAAAAACGCTGCTGTTAAGAAGAAACCTACAGCATTGTGGCCGTACCACCATTGTGTCATTGCATCTTGAGCACCAGCAAATAAGCTATAAGATTTCATTGAAAATAAGCTAACGGGTACTGCAAGATTATTAAAAGTATGCAGTAATGCTGTCGCCAGAATAAAGGCGAGATAAAACCAATTTGCCACGTAAATGTGAGGTTGCTTACGCTTCATCAAGGTGCCAACAAACAGTACAAGGTAAGCTATCCAAACCACTTCAATTAACAAGTCAATAGGCCACTCCATCTCCGCGTATTCACGACCTTGCGAGTAGCCCATCACATTGCCCAATGCTGCTAGAACAATAATTGACTGCCAACCCCAAAACGTGAAACTTGCCAAGCCGCTACTAAACAAGCGCGCCTGACAGGTACGTTGCACGATGTAATAAGACGTTGCAAATAGTGCACTACCGCCAAAACCAAAAATCACCGCACCAGTATGCACAGGACGCAAGCGGCCAAAAGTGATGTAGGGAATATCGAAGTTTAAGATAGGAAAAGCTAATTCAGTGGCGATATAAAGGCCTACGAACATTCCCACTACACCCCAGACCAAAGTCATGATGGCAAACTTTCGAATCACGTCATAGTTGTACTGTTCAGTATTTGTAGCACTCGTAGTCGTCATAACCACGTCTCCTAAAACTAAAATGATTAACTTAAAATCTTCTTCATCTCACTACTTTTACTCACTTAAAAACAAACCTATTTAAACTACATAATCTGCTTTAAGTCACTTGCAATTTCATTTGGCTTTTGGCCGTACTTGAAATAAATCCTTACTTTTCCTGTCTTGTCATAAACGTAACTGCCTGCGCTATGATCAATGCTGTAGCCAGATTTTCCGGCCTCTACCTGCTTTTGGTAAAACACTTTGAAGGTTTTAGCTGTTTCAGCAATTTGAGCAGCGTTACCATAAAGCCCAACAAAACGCTCATCAAAACTTGGCACATATTTCGCCAGCACTTCTTGTGTATCGCGTTCAGGATCAAGCGTGATAAAAATAACTTGCACTTGATTCGCTTGCTCGCCCAGCAATTTCATCGCTTTTGCCATATCCGCCATCGTCGTCGGACAAACATCTGGGCAATGCGTATAACCAAAAAACATCACCACAGTCTTGCCTACATAATCTTTTAATTGGCGCTTTTGGCCATGATGATCTTGTAAACTAAAATCTTTGGCAAAATCAGCGCCAGTAATATCTGTGCCAACCAGCGGGCCCATCGGCTTCTTATCAGCACCACATGCACCCAAAAAAAGCACCAACATCACCCATAAAATCTTTTTCATATATTCACTCAATTCTGCACATCCGCTACTTAATAAAAGCTTATTAACGGCAAACTGAAGTGATGCGAGGATGCCGTAAGTAAAATCTAGTTGCTTTGACATAAGTCAATTCCCACCCAAAAACAACACAAACTAAGCTAAAAGAAAGGTGGATCTTAATTGGCTTGAGATTTTAATCATAAACAAGCCTAAAAATTGTGAGCAATTGTTAATGACAGACAGCGAATACAGAACAAAAATTCCTTACTAGTTATTTTTAAGTGCATTTATATGCAGAAATTGAATTGAATTAATAAGTAAAGCGCATTGCGTCTATTCAGCACGCAGGCTAGCGTTTACAATTGAGCTTTTTTGCACGCTGGAGAATTTACATGGCAATTGCCACATCAATGGCTGACCGCGACGGTCTTATTTGGTATGACGGCAAGATGGTGGATTGGCGAAGCGCCACAACCCACGTCCTCAGTCACACGCTGCACTACGGCATGGGTGTGTTTGAAGGCGTACGTGCATACAAGACAGACAAAGGCCCTGCAATTTTCCGCTTGAAAGAACATACAGACCGCCTTTTCCGTTCAGCGCACATTCTAGGCATGAAGATGCCTTTTGATAAAGCCACACTTATGGAAGCACAAAAAACAGCAGTGCGTGAAAATAAGCTTGAATCAGCTTACATGCGCCCAATGGCGTTTTACGGTCCTGAAGCGATGGGCATCTCCGCAAAAACATTATCAACGCACGTGATTGTTGCCGCCTGGACATGGGGCGCTTACATGGGTGATGAAGCGATTAAAAACGGCATCCGCGTCAAGACATCCTCTTTCTCACGACACCACGTGAACATCACCATGTGCAAAGCCAAAGCGAACGGCAATTACATGAACTCAATCTTGGCTCACCAAGAAGCAGCGCAAGATGGTTACGATGAAGCTTTGTTACTAGACGTAGACGGCTTTGTGGCCGAAGGCTCTGGCGAAAACGTATTTATTGTTCGTAACGGCAAGTTAATCACACCAGACTTAACAAGTGCTCTGGAAGGCATTACACGAGACACCGTCGTGCAATTAGCTGGCGAAATTGGCTTACAAGTGGTTGAGAAACGCATCACGCGTGATGAAATGTACACCGCTGACGAAGCCTTCTTTACTGGCACTGCAGCTGAAGTGACCCCTATCCGCGAACTTGATAACCGCGCGATTGGCGATGGCAAACGTGGTCCGATTACAGAGAAATTGCAAAGTATGTATTTCGATATTGTGCAAGGCAAATCAGTAAAGCACGCTGACTGGCTCACGCTGGTTTAATCACCTGTCGGTTTAATCAGCAGATTTAATTTAGAAAAAGTTAAGGAAACACCACATGGCAAACAACACTAAAACCATCCAAGTCAGCGCAAAAGATTTGCCACTGCACTGCCCAACGGATGAAGTTGCTTTGTGGTGTTCTCACCCGCGTGTATTTTTAGATTTATCTGAAACGGGCAAAGCAAGTTGCCCATACTGCGGCACAACATATCAACTTAACGCCGGTGAAAAAGTCGGACATCACTAATTTTCAAATCAGGCTTAGTGTTAAATCCAACTAATCTCTAAATTAAGCGAGCAACGTTCCTCTGAGCACCCCACAAAGCGCTAATCACTTTTTCAGCATTAGCTGCTTCATTATTCGACCAAAAGCTAACATCACCCAATTCATCTGCAACACACAGCAATTGATTTTCTTGGAGTCGATTCTTTAAGTGTTTAGCCACAGCAACGCCCGTATCAATCAACACCACATCTTTACCCACTAAATCTTCAATTAAAGTGCGAACAAATGGGTAATGCGTGCAGCCCAACACAATCGTATCGGCCTTAGCATCAAGCAAAGGTTTTACATATTGCCTTAACAAGGCGAGCGTTGAAT
>CAMCTR010000130.1 GCA_945878605.1 Candidatus Methylopumilus universalis
GTCCTGTGCCAAGTGTAAATGTGAGAAGCAGTGCTGCTTGAACAATGCTTTCTGCAATCACCAATTTGGTTTTTGCAGCGGTATAGTCAGCTGCCTTTTGGTGGGCTTCTAGGCTGATATCTTTGTTGAACGAATTAGGCACTTGATTACGGTGACCAAGCACGAAACTGATATGCCGATTGCCCAGCCAAATGCGGGTGAGGGTGGTCAACACCACCAAACAAATGAAGAGGATGCTGAGCGTGAATGTATGTGTAGATGCCATGATAAATAGGTTTTTCAGTTAAACTAATGCCATTATAGAAGCTTCAATCGAATGAAGGTTCACCAATTGCAATTTATTAAACAAAATTAATGGAAATCATGATGGCAAATCCGAACGACAATTTAATCTGGCTTGATATGGAGATGACAGGTTTACTACCTGATTCTGATCGCATTATCGAATTGGCGGTCGTTGTGACAGATGCTGAACTGAATGTGATTGCTGAGTCACCTGTGATTGTGGTTCATCAATCGGACGAAGTGTTAGATGGCATGGATGCATGGAATAAAGGGACGCATGGTCGTTCTGGCTTAATCGAAAAGGTGAAGGCCTCTGCGACAAACGAGGAACAAGCGACTGCCCAAATGTTGGCTTTTTTAAAGCCACATGTGCCAGAAGGTAAATCCCCTATGTGTGGTAATTCCATCTGCCAAGACAGGCGTTTTATGGTGCGCTACATGCCAGGCCTTGAGAAATATTTCCATTACCGCAATTTGGATGTGAGCACTTTTAAAGAATTAGCGCGTCGCTGGAAACCAGCAATTTATTCGGGTTTTAAAAAAGCGAGTAAGCATGAGGCCTTGGCGGATATTTATGAATCTATCGACGAGCTCAAATACTACCGCGAGCATTTTATTAAACTGGACTAACGATTTAAATTTTAATAGTTAGGCAAAAAAATGGGTGCGGCTAGCGCACCCGAAGGGAGGAGAAAAGCAGCTTAGGATTAAGCTTGCTCTAAAGTAGGCAGTTTGTGTGCCAGTTTTATCTTCCCTTTAAGTATTGATGTTATTTATGTAAAATTTCTTCATA
Organism: Candidatus Methylopumilus universalis; assembly: GCA_945878605.1. Lineage (GTDB taxonomy): Bacteria > Pseudomonadota > Gammaproteobacteria > Burkholderiales > Methylophilaceae > Methylopumilus_A > Methylopumilus_A universalis_B. Next base: position 1,079 of record CAMCTR010000130.1, read on the forward strand.
CATCCTCATATAAGCTTTCGCGCTTCTAGACCAGTCTAAGTTTTGGCGCATGCCATTTTCCTGTATTTTTTTCCAAGTTTTTTTATCTTGATAATAGCCTAGCGCCTTGCTCACCGCGGAAACCAGGTCATTGGCATCCGCTTTTTTCATTACAAAGCCAGTCGCTGTTTTATTATTGAGGCTATCTTCATTGGTATCTTGCACTGAATCAGCAAGTCCGCCAGTATAAGTCACGACAGGTGGCGTGCCATAACGTAAGCCATACATTTGATTAAGGCCGCAAGGCTCAAAGCGAGAAGGCATGATAAAAATGTCGCATCCTGCCATCATTTGGTGCGAAAGCGCTTCGTTGTAGCCGATGGTGACGCTCACTTGATCTGGGAAGCGACGAGACAAATCGCGGTAGCCTTGTTCAAAGCTTGCATCGCCACTCCCTAAGACCGCTAGCTGGCACCCGTACTGAGTTATCAATGTTTCTGCACAGGCTGAGAGCATATCTAAGCCTTTTTGATGGGTGAGGCGACTGACAACGCCTAGCAGTGGGGTGTTCGCTTCTACCTTTAATCTCAGCTTGGTTTGAAGCATTTTTTTAACGACTTGCTTACCAGTAATGTTGTCTGCATCATAATGCTGAACAAGGTGTGGATCGATTGCAGGGTTCCACTCATGCGTATCTAGGCCATTTAAGATGCCATGTATCTCTGTTCCACGCGCTGTGAGTAAGCCCTGCATGCCGAATCCATAGGCTTCAGTTTGAATCTCTTTTGCGTAAGTGGGGCTGACAGTTGACAGCCCATCTGCATAGAAAATGCCGGCCTTTAAGAATGAAAGCTGCCCGTAATATTCCACGCCATTGATTTGATAGCTTTCAGCAGGCAAACCTAAGCGCTTTACCCAATCTGCACTGTAACTGCCCTGAAAAGCCAAATTGTGGATACTTAATAAAGATTTTGCCTGTTTCATTTTGGTGCGACCTGCACTCATAAAATGCATAAAGGCAGGCGTGAGTCCTGATTGCCAATCGTTGCAGTGGGTAATCTCTGGTGACCAATCTTTGAGCGGGCTCTGGTCACTACTCAACATGGCGGCGACTAATGAAAGCGTCCCGAAGCGGTAAGGGTTGTCTTCCCAATCTTTGCCTGTGGAGTCGACATAAGGACCGCCGTTGCGCTGATATAAGCCTGCAGACTCAATTACCATGACAGGCACTTTTGTTTCAGGCATTTCACCTATGATTAGGTTAATGGTGCCATCATGCGGTAAGTTGGAAATCGTAGTTAAAAAGGTTGGATTGACCAATTTATCCAAGACCGCAGGGTAGCCAGGTATCAAAATACGAACATCAGCGCCAATCGCTTGAAGCGCGGCTGGAAGAGAGCCGCTTACATCAGCCAGGCCGCCAGTTTTAATGAGAGGAAAGGCTTCAGAGGTGACGAATAAAATACGCAATTTTTAGTGCTCTCGGTTGAATCAATTGTTGCAGTCCATCATACTGACGGTACGAAGCCAAATCAAGGCGGAATGCCAAGCCTAGCTGAAAAGAAAGTTTAAAGGGAAATAAACATGGGCATGACAGCCATTTTTGCAGTGGGAATAGGCGCCGCAATAGGCGCATGGGGACGGTGGGGTTTAAGCTTGGGGCTCAATGCCTTATTTCCTTTTTTACCACTCGGTACCTTAGTTGCCAATTTGGTGGGTAGTTATTTGATGGGCGTCAGCATGGGTTTGGTTGCTTTGGGTGGCATGATAAGCCCTGAATTAAGATTGCTGGTCACAACAGGCTTCTTGGGTGGTTTGACCACATTCTCAACATTTTCTGCTGAGTCGGTCACGCTATTTTCTCGCGGCGAGTATGGCTGGGCGTCTTTGCATTTGCTTGGGCATGTGTTCGGCTCTCTTCTGATGACTGCGCTTGGTTTGCTCACTGTGCAACTTTTGAAGCAGTAAGGGTTCTTACATTTTATGAGTTTACGATTACGCCTCAATTTACTGATTACCGCACTGTCGCTTGCGTTTATGTTGGCGGCAGGCTGGGCTATTGTGAATGACGCTAAGGTTTCTATTCGTGAGCGGGTAGAAGCGGCTTCTCGTGTGACGGTTCAGTTGCTTGATAACGTAATAGTGACTTCCGCAATGAATCCAAGTCTTGGGAACACGACTGACGTTCTAAATACATTTTTACGAACATTGGGCTATGTCCGAAGTAGCAAAATCACTTTACTAGATTTCGCTGGCAATACGATGTATGAATCACCCCAATCGACTTACCGCATTGATGTGTTCCCGCCAATGTGGTTTGTAAACATGGTTCAGCCCAAAGAAGAAGTTGTGCAAAGAAGGGTCCGTTATGGAACTTTAATCATCAGTTCTAATGCTGCAGGCTCAATTCGTGAGGCATGGCGCGGCGTTGCCCAATTGATTTGGATGGGCTTTGGTTTTTTCATTGTATTGAATATCATGGTTTATGGTCTTCTCAGCCACTCCCTGCGACCAATTAGATCAATCCTTGGTGCTATTAATCGTATGGAGCAAGGAGATCTTACGGTACGTCTAGAGCCGTTTGCATTGCCCGAGTTTGATACGATAGGGCATAGCTTGAATCGCATGGCCGAATCCCTAGAAGCTGAGCGACAACTTGAAGAAAACCGTCAGTTAACCGCGTTAATTCAATCCCATATTGAA
>CAMCTR010000131.1 GCA_945878605.1 Candidatus Methylopumilus universalis
GGCAAAGGCTAGCTTGCCTATGCCACTTTGGCCACGCAGCAATATTGCATGAGGAAAGCGCTTTTTGTCTAACATAAAGCGTTGCCAGATGGATGACTGCCAGGGATAATTTTTATTAACTATCATAAGGTTGAAATAATATTCTCTACTTCAACTTTAACATCATCTAAAGCTTGATTTGAATTGATTATGCAGAAGCGATTTGGATTCTTATTGGCTCTGTCCAGATAAGCATTGCGAATTTTTGTGAAAAACTCTGAAGATTCACGCTCAAACTTATCTGGGGTTCTAGCACTCGCTAAGCGCGCCACGCTGATCTCTACAGGCACATCAAATAGCAGCGTCAAATCAGGCTGCAAGCCGACTTGAACCCAAGTTTCCAATTCAATCACTTTGTTCGCCAAAACCCCACGGCCGCCACTTTGATAAGCATAAGTGGCATCAGTAAATCTGTCTGAAAGCACCCATGCGCCTCGAGTTAAAGCCGGCTCAATGACTTTGGCGATATGCTCTCTTCGTGCTGCAAACATCAATAAGGTTTCGGTTTCTGGATGCATAGGCTCATTAAGAAGCAATGTTCTCAATTGCTCACCTAATGCCGTGCCACCTGGTTCACGAGTAGCAACGACCTCAACGCCTTTGCTTTCAAGCAATTTGATAATGTCTGGACTATGCGTACTTTTACCAGCGCCATCCATGCCTTCCAATGTAATAAATTTACCGCGCACGATTTCCACCTAATTGGTACTTAATAACCGCATTGTTATGCTCTGTAAGACTTGTGGAGAAGTGATGTGTGCCATCGCCTTTCCCTACAAAATAAAGCGCTTTGGTTTGCGCCGGGTGCAATGCCGCGTTGATTGCGCCTAAGCCTGGCATCGCAATGGGCGTTGGCGGCAAGCCATCGCGAGTATAGGTGTTATAAACGGTATCGCTTAATAAGTCTTTTTTATGGATATTTCCATCAAAATGCTCGCCCATGCCATAAATTACGGTTGGGTCTGTTTGAAGTCGCATGCCTATTTTTAATCGATTAATAAACACCCCGGCAATTTGTGGTCGTTCAACAGCTCTCCCTGTTTCTTTTTCAACAATAGAAGCCATAATCAAAGCTTCGAAGGGAGTGCGGTAAGGTAAGCCATTTGCTTTTGTTGCCCAGGCGCTTTTTACTTTGCTTTGCATGGTTGAGTAAGCACGCTTGAGGATATCTCTGTCGCTAGTGTTGGGGGTAAAGAAATAAGTGTCTGGGAAGAATAGACCCTCAGGCATGGTTTCCGTTGCGCCAATTTCTTTTAAGATTTGCTGGTCTGTTTCACTCATGGTCATATGCTTCACTTTTTCTGAGGCGTTCAACTCTTCACGCATTTGCGCAAAAGTCCACCCTTCAATAAAAGTGATGCTTACTTGGGTGCTTGAGCCTGAAGTCATTATATCCAACAGCTCTAATGGCGTGATGCCGCTTTTAACTTCGTATATGCCGGCTTTGACGTCTGAGGCAACGCCCAACACTCTAGCAATAACTTCGAAGCTTACAGGATCTTGTATGATATTTTGCTGAACAAGTTGATGTGTGACACCTCTAAAGCGGCTTCCAGCTTCAATATCAAAGCTTTCTGTTTCCGTTTTGAGCTGTATGCCTGAATTGGCAAAATAAATCAGCCATGCGAGCGCTAAACCAGCACACAGCAAACTCATTCTGATGGTTTTTATGATGAATCGCATCCTAGTTCAGTAGCATTTCACGCAATTGGGTATCTAGACTTTGTCTAGGCCATTGCTTACCATTGAAGTCTATCACTTGCCATACGCCAAACAAGCTGTTGCAAATAATCATTTCATCAGCCTGCATGAGTTTATGGAGTTTTAACGCCTCTATTTTTACATCAAGATTAAAATGCGCGGCATTTTCGATAATACGTGCTCTTGCGATGCCAGCAACGCCACACTCATCAAGCGATGGCGTAATGAACTCATTGCCAAACCTTGCGAAAATGTTGCTCATTGTGCACTCAATTACGTTGTCGTTGCTGTCCATCAATAGACCATCGGCAATGTTAGTGTCGTTCCATTCCATACGTGCCAAAACGTTTTCTAATCGATTAAGATGCTTCACCCCAGCCAACTTTACTTGAAGGCCCAGTTTTAGCTGACAAAGATGAAGCTTCACGCCCTGCGTTTGATTGCTTAAAGGATAAGTTGGCAACGCTGATTTAGTGACGACTCTGTTGGCTTTTATGCCATCAGGCACCGCGTAGCCACGACTGCTTTCGCCACGTGTGACAATGATTTTAGCAACGGCATCTGCACCTACCTTAAACAAGGCTTTAATATCTGATTGTAATTCCTCCTCGCTTGGGCAAGCTATTCCTAGTGCTTGGCAATCTTGAGAGAGTTTTTGATACTGCAACTCCCAATGATGTGGAACGCCATTTTTGACAAGAAAGGTGCGGAAAACGCCATCGCCATAAGCAAGGCCACGGTCAAACATAGAAAGCCCTACTGAGGGCTTGCCATTGATTAAAAATTGATTGTTTTGAGCTTCTGGATTCATGCTGTTTAGATTGTCGGTCTTTTAGTGCATTCTCATGTTAAGAACAGCCTAAAGCATGTTTTTTGAAATCCCGAAAGATTTGCGCCTTGCTTAAATCTTTCGGAATACGAGTGAACCGTTTGTGCCACCAAAACCAAAGTTGTTTTTGAGTGCAATATCAATTTTCATATCGCGTGCGGTGTTTGCACAGAAATCCAAATCGCATTCTGGATCTTGATTGAAGATATTGATGGTTGGCGGTGAGATTTGGTTGTAAATAGAAAGTACAGTGAATACTGATTCCAGACCACCTGCCCCACCCAACAAATGCCCTGTCATGGATTTGGTTGAGTTTACAACGATCCTCTTTGCATGGTCCCCAAATGCCGCTTTAATTGCATTGGTTTCGTTTGCGTCGCCTAATGGTGTTGATGTGCCATGTGCATTCACAAATTGAACTTGGTCAGGATTTACGCCTGCGTTGTTCATCGCATTTCGCATAGAACGGCGTGGACCGTCCATGTTGGGTGCTGTCATGTGATATGCATCAGCGCTCATACCATAGCCGATTAGCTCAGCGTAGATCTTAGCGCCACGTTTTTTAGCTGACTCATACTCTTCAAGCACCATCACCCCAGCCCCTTCGCCTATGACAAAACCATCTCGGTCTTTGTCCCAAGGGCGACTTGCAGTTGCCGGATCATCATTGCGACTTGATAAAGCACGCGCTGAAGCAAAGCCAGCAACAGAAAGCTCTGTAATAGCAGCTTCTGCACCGCCAGCAACCATTGCGTCAGCATCACCGTATTCAATCATACGCGCTGCATCACCAATAGAGTGGGTGCCGGTTGTACAAGCAGTCACTATTGATACATTCGGGCCTTTAAAGCCAAACATAATAGATAGATTGCCGGAAATCATATTAATAATCGTGCCGGGAATGAAGAATGGCGACACTTTACGAGGACCGCCTTCGTCGTAAGTGTCATTGGTTTGTTCAATTAACTGAATACCACCAATACCTGAGCCGATAGATACGCCGATACGCTCAGCGTTTTCTTCAGTCGCTTCAATACCTGAGTCTTTTACTGCTTCAATAGCTGCGGCTAAGCCGTACTGAATAAAAGTATCCATACGACGCGCTTCCTTTGCAGGAATATATTGCGACACATCGAAATCTTTTACTTCACCTGCAACTTGAGATGAAAATTTACTAGGATCAAAT
>CAMCTR010000132.1 GCA_945878605.1 Candidatus Methylopumilus universalis
CGAAATTCATCGCACCGCTATGGCTGGGAATCATTTGGCTAGGGTCTATGCAGCAGCGGTGAACGGTTTACTTGCTGAAGCAAACATTCATCACTCACAAATTAATGCGATTGGTTGCCACGGTCAAACCATTCGCCACAGGCCTGAGCTTGGCTACACCATTCAAATTGGCAATGCTGCTTTGCTCGCTGAACTCACAGGTATTACGGTTGTTTCTGATTTCCGTAGCAGAGACGTTGCAGCTAACGGTCAAGGCGCTCCTCTAGTCCCTGCCTTCCATCAAGCCGTTTTTGGCGACCCTAATATTAATCGCACCGTCATCAATATTGGTGGCATCGCCAATCTCAGCATACTCAATCATGCTCAAGAGATTATTGGGTTTGATTCTGGGCCAGGCAATATGCTGATGGATGCCTGGACGGAGCTTCACACTGGTCTACCCTATGACGCTTCAGGCAATTGGGCGATGACAGGAAAGGTCATTGAGCCTTTATTGTCCAAACTATTAGCGCATGATTTTTTTTCACGCAACCCACCTAAGAGCACTGGCCGAGATCTTTTTAATATTAAATGGTTAAAATCTTTCATTCAGCCTGATGACTTAGCGCAAGATGTACAGCGAACCTTGGTAGCCTTGACGGCCCAATCTATTGCGGATGCAATTCAAAAATATGCCCCCAATACCGACGAAATTTACGTGTGCGGCGGCGGCGCATTTAACCAAGCGCTCATTCAGCACTTGCGACATTTATTGCATCCTGTGAAAATTGAGTTAACTGATATTTTAGGCATCCAAGTGAGCGCCGTTGAAGCGTCTGCTTTTGCCTGGCTAGCAAGACAAGCCTTAATCAAAGCACCGGGGAATTTACCTTGTGTGACAGGTGCAGATGGACTGCGTATTTTGGGCGCGATTTATGCTTGTTAATTTACTGACATAACACTTGATTGAATAGTTAAATGACAAATAAACCTACAAAAGTAACATTAACCTTTGATAACGGTAGCGAACCTATCGAATTACCTATCCTTTCCGGGAATCTTGGCGTTGATGTCATTGATATTCGTAGCCTAGGCAAACATGGGATATTCACATACGACCCTGGCTTTTTATCAACCGCATCTTGTAGCTCCGACATTACGTTTATCGATGGCGAACAGGGCTTACTTTACTACCGTGGATATCCTATTGAGCAGTTAGCACAACATTGCAACTTCATGGAAGTTTCTTACTTGCTCATCCATGGCGAACTACCAACGGAAGCACAAAGAAACACATTTACCCGTACAGTGCATCAACACACGATGTTGCATGATCAACTGACAAAAGTGTTTACTGGGTTCAGACGTGACGCACATCCCATGGCGGTGATGGTGGGCGTGGTTGGTTCTATGTCAGCATTTTACGGCGAGTCATCTGACGTTCATGATGCGAAAATGCGTGAAATTACCGCCTATCGTTTACTTGCTAAAGTGCCGACCATTGCAGCTTGGAGCTATAAGTACACCATTGGCGAACCCTTCATGTATCCACAAAATAAGCTCGATTACGCAGCGAATTTTATGCACATGATGTTTGCAACACCTTGTGAGGATTACGAACCCAACCCCGTTCTTGCAAAAGCCTTTGAACGTATTTTGATTTTACATGCTGACCATGAGCAAAATGCATCGACCTCAACGGTACGTCTTGCAGGCTCAAGCGGCGCAAATCCTTTTGCGTGCATCTCAGCTGGGATTGCTTCACTTTGGGGCCCTGCGCACGGCGGCGCAAACGAAGCAACCCTTAAAATGCTCGAGGAGATCGGGGATGTCAGCCGTATCGGGGAGTTTATTGCGCGGGCTAAAGATAAAAACGATCCATTCCGACTTATGGGCTTTGGTCATCGCATCTACCGCAACATGGATCCACGTGCTTCTATCATGCGTGAAACCTGCCACCAAGTGCTTAATGAGCTAGGCTTAAACGACGACCCAATGTTTAAACTGGCGATGGAATTAGAAAAAATTGCGCTTGAGGATGAATATTTCGTTAGCCGCCGTCTTTACCCTAACGTCGACTTCTATTCAGGAATTGTGATGCGCGCCATGGGCATTCCAAACTCAATGTTTACCGCGATTTTTGCTCTCGCACGCACGGCTGGCTGGGTGGCGCAATGGAGCGAAATGATTTCTGATCCTGAAGGTAAAATTGGTCGTCCACGTCAACTTTACACTGGTCAAACAAGACGTGAGTTTGTACCGATGAATCAACGCTAACTTGATTCAAGCAAAATTAAAGGCGCCGCGGCGCCTTTAATTTTATGTTCAACCGGATGACTAACTAAGCTGAGAACGAAGAACCGCAACCACAAGTCGTTGTCGCATTCGGATTACGAATAACAAACTGTGAGCCTTGCAGACTATCGGAATAGTCAATTTCAGCGCCCATCAAGTACTGCAAACTCATTGGATCAATAAGCAGCGTGACTGAATCGCGCTCAACTTGAGTATCATCTTCATTCACGGTTTCTTCAAATGTAAACCCGTATTGAAAACCAGAACAGCCACCACCACTTACGAATACGCGAAGTTTTAAATCGGGTGAACCTTCTTCTTCAATGAGCTCTTTTACTTTCTTTGCCGCATTATCAGTAAAGACTAGCGGACTTGGCATTTCAGTTACAGCATTCATCTCTTACTCCTTAATAATCACTTGTTCCCATCCAGCCTTTTTTCTGCGTTAGCTGTGTGCACAGTTAAAATGTGCAAATACTTGATCGAATTACTACACTATACACTACAACTTTACGGCAATAAAGGCACAACATTTAGACCCAGGCCTTCAGACAAACCAAACATGATGTTCATGTTTTGGATAGCCTGCCCCGCCGCACCTTTCACTAAGTTATCAATCACCGACAAAATCACCACGGTATCTCCGCCTTGTGGTTGATGCACAGCAATACGGCATTGGTTAGACCCTCTCACAGAGCGCGTCTCAGGATGACTACCTTTAGGGAGCACATCCACAAAAGCTTCATTGCTATATCTTTCTTCAAACAACTTTTGCAAATCGACCGGTTTGGTCAGTTTTGCATACAAGGTTGCATGGATGCCGCGAATCATTGGCAGCAAGTGCGGTGTAAACGTTAAACCCGCTTGCTGATTCGCCATGGCAGTTAAGCCCTGACTAATCTCTGGCAGATGACGATGGCCTGCAACACCATAGGCTTTGAAGTTATCGCCGGCTTCAGCGAGCAAGGCATGTACTTCAGCTTTGCGCCCTGCACCACTCACCCCAGATTTCGCATCTGCTATTAGGTAAGTGGGGTCAATCACGCCGGCTTCAAGGAGTGGCATAAAACCAAGTTGCACCGCAGTTGGATAGCAGCCTGGATTCGCCACTAATTGCGCGTTTTTAATTTTTTCCCGATTAATTTCAGGCAAGCCGTAAACCGCTTCCGCAATCAAATCAGAACAGGCATGCGTCATGCCATACCATTTTTCCCATGTTGCCACATCTTTAATTCTAAAGTCAGCCGCTAAGTCGATGACTCTGACATTCTTGGCGAGCAACTCTCTAGTTTGCTGCATGGCAATGCCATTAGGCGTTGCAAAAAACACCACGTCACACACGGACAAATCAACCTGCGCAGGATCTGAGAATTTCAGACTCACATATCCCCTTAGGCTTGGGAACATTTCGGCCACGGCAATCCCTGCCTCACCGCGTGAGGTAATCACTG
>CAMCTR010000133.1 GCA_945878605.1 Candidatus Methylopumilus universalis
GTCTTGGTTTAGTTTTTTATATACCCAAGGTTTGCCCGCGTACCAAACTACAGCGCTAGCAGGGACGGTGACACCGTCACTTGGTGGGCTATTGGAAGCATCTTTCATCTCAACACTCACTCGCATGCCAGCGCGTAAATTTTCAGCCAATGCGCGGTAGTAATAGGTTCGGCCTTGAATCGTGCTATCTGTTTGCGGGGATGCAGCCACTAGCTTGGCGCTGATTGATTTCGTTTTAGTCCCTGTAGGCACAATAATAATACTTTCGCCAAATTTCACATTGATCTCTGCGGGCAAGGTAATGAGTAGCAGCACTTCTTTGTGTAAAAGCAGCGCTTGTAGGCTTGCACTTGCTGGATCTTTAGTCGCTTCATTGGCGAGTGTTTCACCCCAGGTTTGGCGCATGGTGTCATTGAGATTGTTGGCTTCAGTTTCAGCGGCTTGCACTTTTGCTTGGTCTGCCTTAAACGCGGCTTGTGCTACAATCACAACTTGGTCGGAAACATTTTTATCGTCTTTGTTTAAGGTCTGCATGCGTTGATAGTCTTGTTTGGTATTGGCAAGCGAAGCGCGCGCAATGTTAGCGTTGGCTTTTGCATTAAGATAGCGAGTGCGAAGTTCAATCAGCGCGTCTATGCTAATCACGTTACCCAGCGCATTTAATGTCTTTTGATGTTGGCTAGTATTCAGACTCACTGTTTGTATGTCACTTTGTTGCTGAGTATCTTGGCTGAGTGTAACAACTGTAGCGCCTTTCACTTGATTAACGCGGTTTGGTGTCGTGACCTCCTCTTCTTGCGCTAGGTTGTATGAATCGTATTCATCTTTTCCATAGAATACTAATACCCAAAAGAGCACGATGATTAAGAAAGCTTGAAGCCCAACAATTAAGGCAACTTTACGATTCATGGTGTGGCAGTCCTATTTGGTTTGTTGCTGACCAAGTCGGCTTCGCTTGGCAGGGTGAGGCGTGTATCTATTGGACGTTGCAATACATCCTCAAGATTCAATTTTGTGACTTGTGTTTGAAAAGCCGTGTTTAACACATTTTGCGTTGCAATGATGTTTTCAAGTTGCGTGGTGTTCAGCGCTAATCGATCTGCAAACCCAGCATTAAATTGGCGTTCGGTTTGTTGCGCGCGTTTTTGTTGGTTAGCTAATAAAGTTTGTGCTTTTTTATTCGCTTCTATCGCGGCTTGATAGCTTGATTTAGCTTGGTTTAGGTCGCCAATCACTTTGGCTTGCAGTGCTTCAAACTCAGCAATTTGAACCTCACGTAGGCTAGTTGCCTCAGCAATTAAGCCGCGATTTTTGTTAATAAGAGTGAGTAAGCTCGAAAAGCCCAATGACCAGATGTTGTCACCTTGATCTAAAGTTTTAGCAGGGGATAAAGTAATGTCAGGATATTGCTTAGCGATTTCTAAGCGTAATTTAGCTTCAGCCGCTTCGTAGCGCGCCAAAGATGCACGAATATCCAGGCGGTTCAGCAGTGCTTCATATTGAAGATTGTCGATTGAGGCTGGCTCGTTCGGCTCAAAAGTTTTGATGATTAATGGCTTGAATGCGCTTAGGCTAAGACCTGCATCGCTGGCAAGGGCAGCGCTCAAAGCATCAATACGTCCAGATTCGGCAATATAAGCTTGTTCAGCTTTTTGTAAGGCGATGCGCGCATTGCTCACTTCGATATTGGATGCCATGCCAGCCTCTAAGCGTTTAACCAGCATGTCGGCAATTGCAGTTCTGAGTGTAACTTCATTTTTCAGAATGGCTGATTGCGCCAAAGCATACTGATACGCCAACAAGCTTTTTGCAATCCGGCTATGCACTAGCCATGCGGCTTGAGCAATTTCAATCCGTGCGGCTTCTGACAAGCTTGCGGCTTGTGCGATTTTAGCTTCTCGTTTGCCAGCAGTCACAATCGGAATGTCTATTCCTAAGCTGTAGGTCCAAGGCGACTTGTCCGAAGCCTGGTTATGGTTCTCTGCATTAGCTTTGATACCGAGTTCTGGTCGCTGCGCGGCGGTAATTTGCGTCGCTTGTGCCGCGCGCCATTTCGCCCGCGCTACATTTAAATTTGGATGAAAAAATAACGCACTTAAGGTCAGCTCATTTTCTCCCCATACGCGAATTGGGAGCTGATTGGATGGATAGCCTTGCGTGCTTAAGTAAGTTTGAAAGTCAGCATCTGTGCTTGCGCGCTGTGTAAGCTTTTCTGCTATTTTTGAGGGTTCAATCGGCTTGGAAAAGTAAGACTGAAAGCCGCACCCGGTGACCATTAAAGTCAGGCTTATCATGCTTGCAATATGAATAGGTGCTGTTAGTTTCAAACTTCAATCTCTTTGGCTAATTTATTAAACACTAACATTTTTTTAGTGCGTAGTGATATTACATCCCATGCGGCGCTTAGGCAATTTAAGGGGTAATTTTGTGATTAAAACGAGCCTGCTTAACCAGCTATTTCAGCATGCACAGCATTGAGCGCATCTTTAAGTGTTTCTTCAGAAAGCGCATTAATGCTAGTGGCTAAAAGTTCAGCCGCTTCTTCTGTGCCGCTTGGTAAATTGTGGCTATCAAGCTCTGCCACTAAGCCGGCAGCAATCCCTGTTACTTTAAGTAAGGTTTGACGTTCTTTCATGAGCATTTCTAGCTCGGCACGAAGCATGCTAATTTCTTCTTGATTAATCGTATGTGGCATCGTGATTTTCCTAATAGGTAATTGGTGAATCGAATGTGATTACTGATTTTCGCTCAAACTTAAGCTTTTACATAGACATTTCAAATTTTAATGGTTTTCGGCAATTTGCTGAGATACAATGCTCACCTCATTGGGGTTCATGCCCTGATAACATCATGAAGAATTACTTTCATGACTACCTGCGAGAGTGGCGGAATTGGTAGACGCACTGGATTTAGGTTCCAGCGCCGCAAGGCGTGAGAGTTCGAGTCTCTCCTTTCGCACCAGTATTTTTATTTTTCCTTGCTGTAAAAAATCATTCCTTTTTAAGTCAATAAGCTAGCTAAAAACTTAAGTTTTGCATCGGATTACCATGCGACATGGGTACTTCAATCAGGTAAAATTCAACGCTATGTCAGTCAATTTATCTCAACCATTTTTTGTGCATTTGCGTTGCCACAGTGAGTATTCCATTGTGGACGGCACGGTGCGTATTGATGATTACGTTGCGCATGCGGTTAAAGACCAAATGCCAGCCTTGGCATTGACCGATTTAAGCAATTTATTTGGTGCGATTAAGTTTTACCAAAAGGCTCGCGGCAATGGCATTAAGCCCCTTTTAGGCTGTGATCTTTTACTTGAAAATTCGCTTAATCGCGATCAGCCATATCGCCTGATGTTGCTTTGCCAAACACTAGATGGCTATACCAAACTTTGCGCACTCATCAGTCGCGCTTATCTTGAAAATCAATACCGTGGCAGACCAGAAATTAAGCGTGAATGGCTTGTGGAAGATGGTTCAGAAGGGTTGATCATGCTTTCTAGCGCGATGATGGGCGATGTTGGACAGGCGCTGCTGCAGGGCAATACCGCTAACGCCAAACAACTCGCACAAGCTTGGGCAGATTTATTTCCTAACCGTTTTTATATTGAGCTCCAACGTGCAGGCCATGCACAGCAAGAAACCTATATCTCGCGTGCTGTGGCGCTGGCCTCAAAGCTTGCTTTGCCAGTGG
>CAMCTR010000134.1 GCA_945878605.1 Candidatus Methylopumilus universalis
AATCAACGAGGATGGTTTAACTGAATCGCACGGTTGTGTTGCAGTGCCATGCGGAAAGTTTCTAGGTGATGTTGGGCGCGTCCAAGAACTGAGTCATCAGCATATCGCGCATCAGACAAAACGCCCGCAGGAACATCTGTTAGAAGTTCAATCGCTTCAAGCACATTGCTGACAGGATAAATATGAAACTGACCAGCGTTCACCGCTTCAATGACTTCATCATCAAGCAGCAAATGCGCGAGATTACGGCTAGGAATGAGCACGCCCTGTTTGCCATCTAAGCCTATCGCCTTACAAATGCGGAAGTAGCCTTCAATCTTTTCATTAAGGCCACCAATCGCCATTACCTCACCGTGCTGATTCATCGCACCTGTTACTGCCAAGCCTTGTTTAATCGGTACACCAGATAGCGCAGAAAGTAAGGCATAAAGCTCTGCACACGAAGCGGAGTCGCCTTCGACGCCGTAATATTCCTGCTCAAACACTAGAGATGCCGTGAGTGACAATGGTGTCAGGCTACTAAAGCTAGCGGAAAGCCAGCTACGCAATATCATCAACCCTTTATCATGATTAGGCCCGGTCATTGCCACTTCGCGGTCAATATTAATGACACCTTCAGCACCCGCATAACACCTTGCTGAAATCCTAACAGGAGAACCAAAACTCATATCACCCAAATCAATATGCGTGAGACCATTAATTTGACCAACCAGTGAGCCCGTTACATTAATCATCACCTCGCCATCAATGATGGAGTCGCGCAATTGACGCTCAGGGCTATTTTGGCGCATCCTGCGGGCATCTAAAGCAGATTGCACATCAACGGCTCGCACCAATTCAGAAGCCGCGATATTCGCCATCACAGCACTTTCCAACACCAAGCTTTCTAGCAATGAAAAGCGCGTACCAATTCGAGTTTGATCATCTATGGTGCGCTGCATAAAGCGAATCAGCTTAACTGTAGCATCAGCATCAAAAGGTTTTAATGCATATTGATGACAAAACTTTGCGATTAATCCAGCAAGCGCCATATAAGCGTCACGGTTAGCCTGCATACTTTCCACAAAATCCACTTTAATTTGGAAGTAGCGGGCAAATTCTGGCAACTCATCTTGCAAAGCGTAATACTCTTCACGCGTGGCGATTAATACCAATTTCACATTGGCTACTAATGCCTCTGGCGCAAAATGAATCCCTGCGTTCTGAACTGTCGCCCCGCTCGGCTCTTCAATTTGAATTGTACCGTTACGTAAGAAGCGATGTAGCTTCTCTAAAATCTGAACGCCAGATTGCTGATCCGCGTTGATGTCGCGCAAATAAAACATCAATGCGCCGCCATGCGCTTTAAGCAAGTTACCCGCGCGCAGGCGCATAAAATCGGCCGTATTACTTGAGCTATCGGCGCTTTCCAAACCACCAAAAAGCGAACTAAAGCTTGGATCTTCATCAAAGATGACGGGTGAGCCTAGGTTGGCATCATTAAGATAAGCGGCGTTGTCTACCATCACATTGACACGGAAGCGACCTATGAAACCTTCCAGTAACCCTTCATTGTCATTACCAAGACCTTGATTAAAGATTTCGATATTTTCACAAACATCACGCATCAAGGCGGCCAGATAAAGGTCAAATTTAAGCAGCTCTGCCATCGCAAATGGGCTGGCATCACCCTTTACGACCATGATCAAACGGGCAAACTGTTCAGTAAAAAAAGCCTCTAACGTGTGCTTTAATTGTTGAGCGAGTTTCTCAACACTTTGCTCAGTCGCATTAGGTTTGGCAGTAGCTTCCTCTTTAGGTAACTTTTCGGACTGAGCATCCTCTTTAGCTGCGGTCTGAGAAATTAATGCAGGGATTACTTTTATCATTTGACGAATAAATGCATCCATCTCTGCACGAAGTCGCGCACCGTGCCCAGCATTAAGATAAAGCTGCAATGGCTTTTCCGGGGTTTCAAAGTTATAGAGCAAGACCAAATCATTTGGCTTTGCACGTTTGGTGGAAGCGGTCTGAATGGCTTGCAATGTTAGTGATTTTCGGCCACTGCCAGACTCGCCAAGCACAATCATATTAAAACCAGGCTCAAAGATACTTAAACCAAAGTTAGCCGCTTGCTCCGCATCTTCTTGACCTATCCATGTAGGAAAATTGTCTAGATTGAGCGTCGATGTATTTGCAAAGCCTAGTTCGCTAGCCTGCAATGGAATGTTAAGTTGACTTACTTTTAATGGATGTGACATGCGGTATTTTCTAATTGTTAATCTTGTTTATTGCTGCCAACGGCTTTTCGCTTGGTCATCTGAGTCTTTTGCTTCTACCCAGCGCTCACCAGATGGCGTTTGTTCTTTTTTCCAAAATGGCGCTTCTGTTTTTAAGAAGTCCATCATGAACTCACAGGCAGCAAAAGCATCTTTGCGATGTGCTGAAGCAACCAATACTAAAACAATTTGATCCAAAGGCTTCAACTCACCAACGCGGTGAACAATTAAAGCGTCTTCAATAGCCCATCTTTTTTTGGCCTGCGCTAAAATGCCCTCCAAAGACTTCTCAGTCATGCTGGGATAATGCTCTAAATTCATAGCTGTGACATTCTCGCCATCATTTAAATCTCGAACTTGTCCGATAAAAGAAACAACCGCGCCAATATTGAGATTGCTTAGACGCATAGCGTTAAGTTCAGCACCCACATCAAAATCATCAATTTGCACGCGCACGGTCATCGTATTAAATTAGCCCCCCGTCACTGGCGGGAAGAAGGCTACTTCATCGCCATTTTTAACAGGTGTTTCATTATTAACAAGCGTATGGTTAATGGCTGCACGTATCGTTTGCTTGCCGTTAAATAAATTCGCCCAAGCCTCACCGCGCTTAGCCAAGAGAACTTTCAATTGAGCGATTGTGTTAATACCCTCAGGCAATTCCATCTCTTCAGTCGAGTAATTGAGCGACTCTTTTAATCTTGCAAAATACAGCACGGTAATCAATTAATCCGCTCCCGACACGTCAGTATCCGCCATTTCATCAATCGGCAATGCTAAAGAAGCTGCATCGCCAGCCAGCTCTACGCGCTCAATCTGTGAAAAGCGACGTGATATCTTTTGGCTGGTAGTTTGCACGTCTTGCGCATCTTCATGTGCCAAACGAATGTGATCTGCAAGCTTCTTCATGCGCGTATCAAAGCGGCCAAATTCTTTACCCAACTTACCGAGCTCTTCTTTGATGATATGCACTTGCTTACGGGTTTCAACATCTTTTAATACTGCGCGTGCCGTATTAAGCACAGCCATCAGCGTCGTTGGAGAAACCACCCACACGTTTTTTGCCATCGCGTAATCCACAATATCACGGTGGTTGGCGTGTATCTCTGCAAATACTGCCTCGGCAGGTATAAACATCACCGCACCATCTGAAGTGACATCTGCAATAATGTATTTACTCGCAATATCATCCACATGTTTTTTAACGTCCGCTTTAAACTGACGTTGCGCTGTAATTTTTTCAGCATCCGTCACGCCGTTTTCGTACATGCGATGATAGTTTTCAAGCGGGAATTTAGAGTCAACTGCTACCATACCAGTGGGCTCAGGCAAGAACAAAGCGCAATCGACACGGGTGCCATTCGGCAGAG
>CAMCTR010000135.1 GCA_945878605.1 Candidatus Methylopumilus universalis
TGCATCAAACCGCCTACAATCACAATCCAAACCAAAGTAATTGGGATAAACACTTTCCAACCTAAACGCATGATTTGGTCATAACGATAGCGTGGGAAGGTCGCTCGGAACCACAAGAAGAAGAATAATAAGAAGGCAACCTTCGCTAATAGCCACAAAAAGCTATCTGGAATTAAAGAAGGTACTGGTGACATCCAGCCGCCTAAGAACATAATTGCAGCAAGCATCGATACCAAAATCATATTGGCATATTCAGCCAAGAAGAATACTGCGAAGCACATACCTGAATATTCCACATGGAAGCCCGCCACAATCTCAGACTCCCCTTCAGCCACGTCAAACGGCGCGCGGTTGGTTTCAGCCACAGCACTAATAAAGTAAACGATAAATAGCGGAAATAGCGGCAACCAATACCATTCGAAAATTCCGCCTGATTGCGCCATCACGATTTTGCCAAGGTTTAATGAGTTGGCGCACATCAGCACGCCCACCAAAGCAAAGCCCATGGCGATTTCGTAAGACACAATTTGCGCCGCAGAGCGCAATGCGCCCAAGAACGCGTATTTAGAGTTTGATGCCCAGCCCGCAATAATCACACCATAAACCGCAACAGAAGTCATTGCTAGGATGTAAAGCAGACCGGCGTCAACATTTGCTAAGACTAATTTTGGATCAAAAGGGATGACAGCCCAAGCGGCAAAAGCAGGCGCAATTGCAAGGACAGGTCCAAGCAAAAACAAACCTTTGCTAGATTCTGAAGGAATAATAATTTCCTTCATCAAAAGCTTGATGCCGTCAGCTAGCGGTTGAAGCAAACCAAAGTAACCGACACGATTCGGCCCAATACGCACTTGCATGTAGCCAATGACTTTACGTTCTGCAAGGGTTAGATAAGCAACTGCGCCCATCAATGGCAAAACAATCGCCACAATCTTGAGCAAGGTCCAAACTGTGAGCGAAACCGCAGGCCAATAAGTCCCAAAAACGGCAGCCCCTGTTTCTAATAAAGGCTGGATGAAAGCGCTCATGCTTTTGCTACCTCAATCTCACCCATCAACTCGCCTAATGATGCAGTGATGTCATAACCCGTTGGAACACGTACCGTGCCTTTAGCCAACCCAGCATCTAACTTTACTTTTAATTTAGCAGAGCCAATGCCTTGTTTAACCTCAACCAAATCGCCCTCTTGAACACCCAACGCAGCCATCAACTTGGCGTTCATGCCTGCCACTGGCTCCGCCACTTGTTTGGTTTTATTGAGTGGACTTGATCGACGAACCACCGAATCCATGCGATATTGCGGCACTTCACCTAAACGCTGAAGCACATTGGTTTTCTCTTGTACCTTCACGTCAAACAAAATACGAAGGTTGTTGTTTAAGCGGTTCCAGACAACAGTTGATGGCTTTTCACCACCAAAAATTTCAGTTTTAACTTGTTCACTGCTATCAAAGTTGAAGCCTTCAAGGCTCAAAGTATTTGCTAACACGCGCAATACTTTCCAAGCGGGGCGGGCTTCACCAAGCGGCTTCACAGCCGCCGCAAAGCTCTGTACACGCCCTTCCATGCTCATGCGCGTACCAGAGGTTTCGGTAAATGGTGCGATAGGTAATAACACATCAGCGTTATCAAGCGCACTTGATTTGTAAGCAGTTAAAGCAATAACGCACTCAGCTTTTTCCATCGCCTCTTTTGCTACAGCAGGGTTTGCACAATCAAACTCAGGCTCGACATTAATAAGTAAATATGTTTTTCTAGGCTGCTCCAGCATGGTTCTAGCGTTAAGTCCATCTTGACCTGGAATCACGCGCGCCATGTCTAAGCCAACACGGTCTGATGACTCAAATAGCACACCGAAAGTTGACCCGCAAAGCGAAGCAATCGCTTCAGCCAAAGTGTAAATCTCAGCATAACGTGGGTGATATTGCGCAATGTTACCTAAGAATAATGCACTCTTAGGATTCACCAAATCCACTTCCTCGCCATGTCCAGCTAAACTCTCAGCGATGGCCTGACTATTTTCACGTACCACTACGCCTTCTAACAAATCGCTAATTGATTTAGGCAAACAGAGGGATAGGCGCTGTAAGCCAGACATGGCTTTTAAAATCTGTGCCAATACATTCACAATATCATTCGGCGAACAAATCGCTTGATGGCTAACTCTCATCAATTGATCATCATTCATCGGATTCACGAGTGACAACTCAGCCCCATTCGCGACTGCACGACGCATGCGCTGCGTGAGCAACGGATGCTCATTACGTAAATTACTACCCACCACGAGGATGCGGTCCATGGTTTGGACATCCGCAATATTACAGCCCATCCAAGGGGTGCCGTGGAAGCGACCATCTAATCGGAAGTCGCTACGACGCAATCGGTGATCGACGTTGCCACAATTAAGCCCTTTGTCAATCTTCTTAGTAAGGAAGCCCTCTTCCATCGTCGCATTTGGTGAAACTAAAAAGCCCAAGCCTGCAGGATCTTCTTCTACAGTTTCTTTCATTTGACGTGCGGCAAACTCTAAAGCCGTTTTCCAGTCAGTTTCGTGCCACTCGCCATGATGTTTAATCATCGGCTTAGTTAAGCGCTCTGGGCTATTTAAACCATCGTATGAGAACCGGTCACGATCAGATAACCAGCACTCATTAATACTTTCTTTTTCGCGTGGCACAATGCGCATGACGCGATCATTCTTAACGTGTACTTCAACATGAGAACCTAAGCCGTCATGGGCCGCAATCGTTGGGCGACGTGTCAGTTCCCAGCTACGTGCTGAGTAACGAAATGGCTTACTGGTTAGTGCGCCTACTGGGCACAAATCAATAATGTTGCCAGATAATTCAGAATCCACGCTCTTATCTACATAAGCAGTAATCTCCGCATGTTCGCCGCGGCCAATAAGGCCAAGCTCTTGCATCCCGCCCACCTCTTTTAAGAACCGCACGCAGCGGGTACATTGAATACAGCGCGTCATATCGGTACTCACTAAAGGCCCGATATTTTTATTAAATACCACACGTTTTTCTTCGGTATAACGTGAACCGCTAGTCCCATAAGCTACTGCGATGTCTTGCAAATCGCACTCACCCCCTTGGTCGCAAATTGGGCAATCTAGCGGGTGGTTAATCAGCAAAAACTCCATCACGCTCTTTTGTGCTTCAACCGCTGATTTTGAGCGCGTAAAAATTTTCATGCCGTCAGCCACAGGCGTTGCGCAGGCTGGTAATGGTTTGTTGAATTTTTCAACTTGTACAAGACACATGCGGCAGTTGGCCGCTACGGATAATTTCTTGTGGTAGCAGAAACGTGGAATTGCAACACCAAGCTGATCTGCCGCGTCAATAATCGTCGTGCCATTTTCAACTTCAACTTGTTTGCCGTCTATTTCAATCTTCAACATATTATTTGCCTGTCACCATGGATTTACCATGCTGAATGTAATATTCAAATTCTGGTCTATAGTGCTTAATAAAACTAAGGACTGGCGTCGCTGCCGCCTCACCTAGCGCGCAAATCGTGCGGCCTGAGATGTTGTTACTAATGTCCGTCAGCAAGTCCAAATCTTCCATCTTGCCTTCACCATCGACAATGCGTTTAAGCACGCGATAGACCCAACCCGT
>CAMCTR010000136.1 GCA_945878605.1 Candidatus Methylopumilus universalis
GGCCATAAAAGTCATCAATGGCGTGAGGATTAATGTCCCAACCACAATTAAGCTAGAACGAACATCGCCTAAAAATAGAAACAGAATGATAACGACAAGGATAACGCCCTCAATCAACACCTTCACAACAGTGTTCAAGGCAGCATCCACAAGCTCACTTCTGTCATAAAAAGGCGTGATTTGCAAACTACCTGGCAGAATACCTTTTTCATTCACTTCAGCTACTTTTGTTTTAATGCGACTAACAACCTCTTTAGCGTTGCCCCCTTTAATCATCATCACGATGCCACCCACAGACTCGGTTTCACCATTTTTGAGTAAAGCCCCAACGCGCACTTCATTACCAAGCCTCACCTCAGCAACATCTCGCATGTAAACTGGAACACCACCCTGCTCTTTTAGGACAATATTGCCAATGTCATCTAGACTCTGAATTAAACCAACACCCCGAATTAAATATTGTTCAGAATAGTGGGGCAAAATCCCACCACCGCTATTTGCATTATTTCTTGCGAGTGCAGTGTAAATATCATTTAACTTTAAACCGTAATAATTCATCCGGTCCGGATTCACTAAAGCTTGATACTGCTTAACAAAACCGCCCATGGAGTTAATTTCTGCAACGCCCGGAATACTTCTTAACAAAGGACGAACCACCCAATCTTGGATTGCGCGTCGCTCGGTTAAATCCTCTTTGCTTAAGTTTTTCTTACCATCGGTTTTTTTGTCCAGCGTGTATTGATAGACCTCACCCAAGCCCGTAGAAACAGGACCTAAAATTGGGATAACACCCTCCGGCATTTTCTGATTCGCCTCCATCAGTCTTTCCATGACCAATTGACGGGCGAAGTAAACGTCTGTTCGCTCAGTAAAGACTAAGGTAATCAGTGACAAGCCATTTTTATTGAGCGAACGCATTTCGACTAGACCAGGCAATCCAGTCATCGCAATTTCTAATGGAACAGTAATAAATCGCTCTACTTCTTCCGGAGACTTTCCCATCGCTTGGGTCGCAATTAATACTTGAATATTGGTGACATCTGGGAAGGCGTCGACCGATAGTTTTTTAACAGCAAAACCGCCCGCTACCACCATGGCCAATGCGAGCACGACAACAACTAGGCGCTGCTTGAGAGCGCCACGAATTAATGACTCAATCATGGCTTACTCCAATTCTTTACGTTTGCGTTCGTTATTTAAATGGAAAGCGCCGTCAGCAACGATGGTTTCACCCTCTTCAACACCACTGACAATTGCAAGCATGCCATCGTAGTCATCACCAACTATCACCTCTCTTAAAAGATACTTATTCGCTGAGATTTGAACAAAAACATAGTTCTTATCGTTTTGACGAACAATAGACTTAACCGGTACTGAAAGTTTAGGAATAGGCTTTGATTGGACTAACATGGACACCAGCATATCTGGCTTAATTTCACCAACGGAATTGCTTAGCTCACTCCGCACCATGACAGTTCGCGTCTCTGGATTGACGATATCTGATACATAGACTAATTTGCCTTTAATTGGCTTTTGGTTGATCGAAGGAATTAAAATATCGACCTCTTGGCCTTTTTCAATCAAGTCAATCTGACGCTCCGGCACCTCTGCCACGGCATATACTTTTGATAAGTCAGCGACTATAAATAGTTCGTCTGCAGGCTGAACGACCTGGCCCAAGTTTATCTTTCTAGAGATCACAGTGCCTGAGATTCTTGCTGTGACTGTACTAAAGGAATGCATTTTTGAGGTTTTTGATAGATTAGCAACTCCTTGGGAGGTCATTCCTAGCACTTGCAACTGATCACCAGCGGCATTCAAATCAGCCTTTGCTGCACTCAATTCCACCTCTCGGCGTTGCACTTCAGCCTTGCTGATCACATCCGCTTCAAGCAAAACCCTTGCACGCTCTACCGCTTTAGTTTGCAAATCAATCTGTTGCAAGGCCTTAATATAGACTAATTGGTTTTGAGCTAACTCAGTACTATTAAGCGTGGCTAATGCTTGTCCTTGTTTGACGTGTTGTCCAAGCACTGCGTAAATATCTGTGATTCGTCCTGTAACAGGAGCCCCTATTTTTGCCATGCGCTGATCAACAACTTGGATACTGCCAGGAATTCGCAATTCTTCGCGGATTTCTGCCTGACCCACCTTAATTATAGTTACTTTCTGTTGCAAGTCGGCACTTAATTCAACCAAATATGGATCAATTTCTGGCTTTTTGACTTTTTGTGAATCATCGCCTCCATTACAAGCAGTCAATGCAAGCATCAAGCTCAACACACACAAATCTCTCATCCTAGACGAACGTGTTTTGTTGCCTTTAAAAATTGTTGTCATCTCAAATATTCCTAATTTTTATTTATTAATTTGTTTGAAGTAATTCAAAGCCCAATAAGCGCTCTATCTCTAGCATTGCGCTAACGTAATCAAACTTTGCTGCCAAATAATCTTTCTTCACGACGCGATAGACACGCTGAGCATCCAAGTACTCCAAAATTCCGCGCTCCCCAAAGCGATAAGCTGCCTCTGCGACCTTAAGGACAGACTCTGATTGGGCTAACAATCCACTTTCAAAAGAGGCAACTTGGTTTTGTGCAATGATGTAGCGCTGATATGAAGAATCCAAATCACGCGTTAACGCAAGCTCGCGATCACTCAGGACAGCTTGAACTTGACTCACATTAGCAGATGCCTCAGCAATCTGACCTTGACGCTGACTCCAAAGTGGCAATGGAATTGCCAAACCTAAACGATAGCTTGTTAAATCAGGTTCTTGCTCAATACCCGCCTTTAGCGTTAGTCCTGGGTTACGTAAGTTTTGCTCTAGCTTTAATTTCGCATCAGCTGTCTGAGAAGCGGCACGCACCTGTTTGAGTTGAGGGCTTTGTGTAATTTGATCCTTCAAAGCAATAATACTAGGCAAGGATTGCCGCATCGGCAACTCTCCAGTCACCTCATAATTGGCTGGCATAGAGAAACCCACCAACCCCTGTAAAAAGGCTTTTGATTCCACAATACGCACAATCGCCGCTTGATAATCACGCTCGGCAGCAAGCGTTTCTGTTTCTGCCTTAATTAAATCAAAGCGTGGCGACTCCCCAACATCCACCCGTAATTTCACGCGCTCACGAATCTGCAACAACAAATTACGATCATCTTCAATCAGGCGCAATGCTTGCTGTCTTTGCAAAACATCATAAAAAGCTTTTTTGACTCTAGCACGCAATTCAATCTGATTAATTTCAGCACTTACACCAAAAAATGCCACATTCGACTCAGCAATTTCTCTTCTTGCTGTTCTAACATCCCAGAACTCTAGAGGCTGAGACAAACCTACAATCCAATTACTTTTTGTGTCACCAGGACCAGTTCTATACCTGCTAGGGCCAGTTGTCATTTCAACTTCAGGATTTGCGAAGGACTTAGCAGTTGTGACGGTTGCGACCGCGGCATCTTGTTGCGCCTTGACAACTCGAACACTTGGGTTCTCAACCAAAGCAATATCAATGACTCTTTGTAGTGTGTAGGCTGGATCAGCAGAAACTAATAGAGGCTGCGATATGAGTATTGAAATGCAAGCAAAGAGTGCTC
>CAMCTR010000137.1 GCA_945878605.1 Candidatus Methylopumilus universalis
GACTTGCGCAGCAACCCCGCCTATGGCCCGGAGCTCCCGTCCTGTTTCAACAGTGAGCTGCAAAGCCTCACGGTTCATAAAAGCAAACATTAACACCTGATTGGTACCAAGCTCTTGAGCAATCACAGGCACCAAGCCATCAGCCCAGCTTACTTTATCTATCCAGCTCAAAGTCGCACCTCAATGCCGTGTTCGCGCATATATTCTTTAGCTTGACGCACCGTATATTCACCATAGTGAAATATGCTTGCCGCAAGCACGGCATCAGCGCCACCCAATTTCACGCCATCGACTAAATGCTGCAAATTACCAACACCACCGGAGGCAATTATCGGCACATCGACTGCATCGCTAATGGCTTTATTCAAGCCGAGATTAAAACCTATCTTCGTCCCATCCCTATCCATACTTGTGACAAGCAATTCGCCCGCTCCGAGATTCACCATTTTTCGTGCCCATTCAACGGCATCTAGACCTGTTTCTTTGCGCCCACCATGAGTAAATACTTCCCATCTAGGTTGACCTGAAGCATCTACGCCAACTTGCTTTGCATCAATCGCAACAACGATACACTGCGAACCATAGCGATCAGACGCATCCGCAACCAATTGGGGATTAACCACAGCAGATGTATTTATACTGACTTTGTCAGCGCCTGCATTAAGTAAACGGCGAACGTCCTCGACTTCTCGAACACCACCACCTACCGTCAACGGAATAAATACCTGCGAAGCCACCTCTTCAATAATGTGCAGAATCAATCCGCGATTATCTGAGCTCGCGGTAATATCAAGGAAAGTTAATTCGTCTGCGCCTTGCTCATCGTAACGGCGCGCGATTTCAACTGGATCTCCCGCGTCACGAAGTTCAAGAAAGTTAACGCCTTTTACAACGCGACCATCCGTTACGTCCAAACAAGGAATGATGCGTTTAGCTAACATTAACCGTTTAACTCATTTGCCAACGCTTGAGCCGCTTCAAAATTCAAGGTGCCCTCATAAATAGCGCGACCTGTAATAGCGCCCATAATACCTTCACTCTCAACCGCACAAAGCTTACGGACATCGCCTAGATCGGTAATACCGCCACTTGCAATCACTGGAATGGTTAATGCTTGCGCCAGCGCAACCGTGGCTTCAATATTCACGCCACTTAACATACCGTCACGGCCGATGTCTGTATAAACTACGGCTTCAACACCATAGTCTTCAAATTTCTTGGCCAAATCAATCACGTCATGCCCTGTTAATCTTGACCAACCATCAACAGCCACTTTGCCATCTTTAGCATCTAAGCCCACCATAATTTGACCTGGGAATGCGTAACAAGCTTCGTGCAAGAAGCCTGGGGTTTTCACTGCCGCTGTACCGATAATGACATAGTCAATTCCGCTATCAAGATAACGTTCAATGGTTTCTAAATCACGGATGCCACCACCTAATTGAATTGGGATTTCGCCGCGGCAAGCTTCAACAATGGCTTTAATCGCCCCCTCATTAACTGGCTTACCCGCAAAAGCACCATTCAAATCCACAAGGTGCAAACGTTTACCGCCTTGATCAACCCAATGGCGTGCCATGGAACCTGGATCTTCAGAAAACACCGTAGCATCTTCCATCAAACCTTGTTTTAAACGTACGCAGTGACCGTCTTTTAAATCGATAGCAGGAATAATTAACATAATATAAAGGCTGTTTTACAAATTAAATGGGATTAATAAAATTAAGTTTTGCCATTCCACTGAACAAAGTTGGATAACAACTGTAATCCAGCGTGCTGACTTTTCTCTGGGTGAAACTGAACTGCAAAAATATTGTTGTGTGCAATCGCGCCTGTAAAAGCTGCAGGATATTCTGTTACGCCAGCAACTAAAGTCGCATCATCTGGCTGAACATAATAACTGTGCACGTAATAGAAACGCTCACCATCTGGAATATCTTTCCACATCGGATGGTCTTGTTTTTGATAAACCTGGTTCCAGCCCATATGTGGCACTTTAAGTTTATTGCCGTCTGCGTCGTGCATCGCATCCGCAGCAAAGCGTTTTACCTTGCCAGCCAAAATACCCAAACCATTAGCATCACCTTCTTCAGAGTGCTGAAACAAAAGCTGTAAGCCTATACAAATACCAAGGAATGGTTTACGAGCGGCAGATTGCACAATAGCATCATGAACTCCTCTAGACTCAAGCTCTCGCATGCAATCAGGCATAGCGCCTTGCCCTGGAAATACAACGCGCCCGGCATCAAGAATATCCTTAGCAGAGCTTGTCACCACAACGTTTTTATTGGGGGCAACATGCTCCAAGGCTTTTGAAACTGAGCGTAAATTGCCCATGCCATAATCTACTACTGCGATATCAATCATGATACTTTTCTGAAAATTTCAACATCCATGCCTAAAGTTTGGATGACGAAAGTTTTGAGTAATTAACACTCAGACTTATAAAGTTCCCTTGGTAGAAGGCATGATGCCTGCCATACGAGGATCTAATTCGGCAGCCATACGTAGCGCACGGCCAAATGCCTTAAAGATTGTTTCTGCTTGATGATGGGCATTGTCGCCACGTAAATTATCAATATGTAAGGTTACCAAAGCGTGATTGACAAAGCCTTGGAAAAATTCGTGGATCAGATCCACATCAAAATCACCAATGCGCGCACGTCTGAATTCAACGCCAAACTCCAAACCTGGGCGACCTGATAAATCGAGCACAACTCGTGACAATGCTTCATCTAAAGGCACATATGAATGTCCATAGCGGCGCACGCCTTTTTTATCGCCTACAGCTTTTGCAAAAGCCTGGCCTAAGGTGATACCAACATCTTCTACTGTGTGATGTGCATCAATGTGCAAATCACCCTTTGCTTCAATCGTGATGTCCATCATGCCGTGTCTAGCAATCTGATCTATCATGTGATCTAGAAACGCTAACCCACTCGCCAATTTTGAGGCCCCGTTGCCATCGAGATTAATCGAAACAACAATTTGGGTTTCTAGGGTATTACGGCTAACTTCAGCTTTACGCATGAGAGTATGTTTTCTTTCTTAATTTACAAATAAAAACCGCCGCAAAACGTAATACCTTGTTTTGCAGCGGTCTATTATGGTCGTTTATTACCTTTTATTTAGCCAATTTATATTAGCTAAACAAGCCTTTCAACCAACCGAACAAACCACCTGAATTGCCACCATGAGCAATTGCAGTGATTTCTGCAGCAGAAGCAGCAGGATCAGCAGCACCGTAAATGGCAGCGCCAGCAACGATGATTGTTGCACCAGCATCACGAACTTGTGCAGCTGTTGCAGCTTTAACCCCACCAGCAACAGAAATATCTAAACCAAGGTTCAAGCTAGAAACCATTGCCAAGTCAACGAATGGTGTTTGGCCAGCAGCTTGTTGGTCAAGACCAGTGTGAACGCCAATAATGTGCGCGCCAAGTTTAGCAACTTCTTTAGTACGTGCTTCTTTATCAGCAACGTTGATCAAGTCAACTTGTGCTTTTT
>CAMCTR010000138.1 GCA_945878605.1 Candidatus Methylopumilus universalis
CAAACTCAATGGCTTTTTCTTGCATCCCTTTTTGTAGCGCTTCTTGTTCGTCAAGGCCTAGTTTGTTGGCATAATCACGTACATCTTGTGTGATTTTCATAGAGCAGAAGTGCGGGCCGCACATTGAGCAAAAGTGGGCTTGTTTTGCCCCCTCTTGTGGCAGTGTCTCATCATGGAATTCCTTAGCTTTTTCAGGGTCAAGGCCAAGGTTGAATTGGTCATCCCAGCGGAATTCAAAACGCGCTTTTGATAGCGCATTGTCACGAATTTGTGCACCTGGGTGGCCTTTTGCCAAGTCAGCAGCATGCGCTGCAATCTTGTAAGTGATGATGCCTACACGCACGTCTTCTTTGTCTGGCAAGCCAAGATGCTCTTTTGGTGTGACATAGCAAAGCATTGCACAGCCGTACCAGCCAATCATGGCCGCACCAATGCCTGAAGTGATGTGATCATAACCAGGCGCAATGTCAGTGGTTAAAGGGCCTAATGTGTAGAAAGGCGCTTCGCCGCAGTGCTCAAGTTGCAAGTCCATGTTCTCTTTAATGAGATGCATCGGCACATGGCCTGGGCCTTCAATCATGCACTGTACATCGTGCTTCCAGGCTACTTGAGTCAACTCACCAAGTGTTTTGAGCTCAGCAAATTGTGCTTCATCGTTTGCATCATAAATTGAACCAGGACGTAAACCGTCACCCAATGAGAAGCTTACGTCATAGGCCTTCATGATTTCGCAGATGTCTTCAAAATGCTCATAAAGGAATGATTCCTTATGATGCGCTAAACACCATTTCGCCATAATGGAGCCGCCACGAGACACGATGCCTGTCATGCGTTTTGCTGTCATCGGAATGTAAGCCAAACGAACGCCCGCATGAATCGTGAAATAATCCACGCCTTGCTCGGCTTGTTCAATTAAGGTGTCGCGGAAAATTTCCCAAGTGAGGTCTTCGGCTTTACCATTTACTTTTTCAAGTGCTTGGTAAATAGGCACAGTGCCAATAGGCACAGGGCTGTTGCGGATAATCCATTCGCGCGTTTCATGAATATTTTTACCGGTTGATAAATCCATGACGGTATCGCCACCCCAGCGTGTTCCCCACACCATTTTTTCAACTTCTTCTGAAATAGAAGAACCAAGCGCTGAGTTGCCAATGTTGGCGTTAATCTTCACCAAGAAATTACGGCCAATAATCATTGGCTCGATTTCAGGATGGTTAATGTTGACGGGAATAATCGCACGGCCGCGCGCTACTTCATCGCGCACAAATTCTGGTGTAATGACTTTGGGAATGTTCGCGCCAAAGTCATGACCTTTATGTTGTGTTTGCAACAAATCGCTCATGTTCTCGCAGCGTTGGTTTTCGCGAATGGCGATGTATTCCATTTCTGGGGTGATGATGCCTTTCCGCGCATAGTGCATTTGGCTCACGTTCATGCCAGCTTTAGCGCGACGTGGTTGACGTGATAAGTTGAAGCGCATTTCAGCAAGCGTGGGGTCGTTTTTACGCTCCACACCAAATGCTGAGCTTGGGCCATCTAGCTGTTCAGTATCGTTACGCTCTTCAATCCATTTGGCGCGCATTGTGGGCAAGCCATTACGAATATCGATGTTAACGGCAGGATCAGTGTAAGGGCCCGAGGTGTCATACACCATGACTGGCGGGTTTTTCTCTGCGCCGAAAGCAGAAGGGGTATCACTTAGGCTAATTTCACGGAAGGGGACTTGAATGTCCGGGCGTGAACCCTGAACATAAAATTTACGTGAATTGGCGAATGGTTGTTTGGCAGCTGGATCAATCTCAGCGGTTTCGCCTACAAAGTGAGCGAGGTTTTTATCGGTGGCGTTCAAAGTCTACTCCAAAAAAATAACAACGGAGTAGGGAAGCGATGGACTAGCTTCCCTACGGCGGCATGACCCGCATCAGGTTCAAAGGGTGTATCTCACTCCAAAAAAGTGTTTTGGAGACCCCTAGCAATGCCCTCAAAATTACGCGAAAAACCACCCAAAAGCAAGCGATAAAATGAATTGGCTTAGGTTATAATAATGGTTAAAGATTGATTTAAAAAGGGTTAGCAATGCGTTTGAAACAAGAGTCAGTTCAGCAGTCTCAATTTGATATGCCGAGATTCAACATGATAGAACAGCAAATTCGTCCTTGGGATGTCTTAGATGGCGCTGTGCTTGGTTTGCTCGCAAAACTTCCACGGGAGGCTTTTGTGCCCAAGCAGTATCTTGGCTTGGCATTTGCAGATTTGGAAATTCCGCTAGGCGATGGTCAATTAATGCTTTCACCAAAAATGGAGGGCCGCATTCTTCAATCTTTGGAAATTAAAAAGACAGATAAAGTTTTAGAGGTTGGAACGGGTAGTGGTTACTTAACGGCTTTATTAGCCATGCAAGCTAAGCATGTGGTTAGCGTTGAGCTGAACGCTAAAATCAGCAAACAAGCCGCTAAAAATATCGCCGCGCAAGGGATAGAAAACGTGAATTTGGTCGTGGCAGACGGCGCTCAGGGCTTGCTAGCCAATGCGCCTTATGACGTGATTGTGTTTACAGGCTCAACGCCTTTATTAAACACACAAGTTGAACGTCAGTTAGCAGTTGGTGGTCGTCTTTTTGTAGTGGTGGGCGAAGCACCTGCCATGGAAGCAACTTTAATCACCCGCATTTCAGCCGATAATTTTAAAACAGACGTTCTGTTTGAAACTTGTTTGCCTGCAATCGTAAATGCACCTCAAGCAGAAAAGTTTGAGTTTTAGAGAGCGATTTAATTAAGTATGCGTCTTAAATTTTTAATTCTAATTGTCGCTTTATCTGCTGTTTATCCAGCGCAGGCAGCTGATAGCCAAAATTTGATGCAGATTTATCAGCAGGCTTTGAGCCATGACCCAGCTTGGGCATCAGCACAAAGCAGTCATTTGGCGAGCCAAGAGAAATTGGCGCAAGGTAAAGCGTTGTATTTGCCTACGGTCACTTTAAACGCGGGTGTGAGTGCAACGCAGTCAGATGCCAAGTTTTTCGGAAGCACCTCATTCCCCTTGCGCGGCGGTCAAAATAATTTTGAAAGCTACAATTACGGCGTCAACGTGAGTCAGCCTATTTATCGTAAGCAAATTCGCGCGCAGTTTGAACAAGCAAAAAGTCAGGTCGCCCAGGCTGATAAACAATTAGTATTGGCGCAACAAAGCTTAATTTTGCGTGCGTCTAAAACTTATTTTGATGTGCTCTTGACACAAGACAAAATTGACTTAATCAACGCACAAAAAACGGCCATTAATAAGCAACTGGAACAAGCGAAAGCCAACTTTGAAGTTGGCACTTCAACGATTACTGACTTCAATGAAGCGCAAGCGAGATTTGATTTGGCGGTAGCGCAAGAGATTGCTACGATGAACGATTTGGAAGTAAAAAAGCGTGCTATTCAAGCAATTGTTGGCGCAATGCCTCAAGCGCTCATTGGTGTTCGAAGTGATTTGGTCGC
>CAMCTR010000139.1 GCA_945878605.1 Candidatus Methylopumilus universalis
ATCAGCTTCTGTTTTATTAACGATGTGAATAACGTAACGATTGCGAAAGCTACCATCTGAAAGCATCACATAGAGCGGTTGACGCACTTGCTGCACACTTACTTCGGTATTACTTCGTGTTCCAATGTTATATAAAAGCACGCTAGTCATTAAAAGAAGAGCGCCTGCATAACCAAGCACTTTGAAGCGCTTCCAAATCACTTTAGGTGGCTCAGGTATTTCACGCGCCATATTGCGTTCTGAATCATAACGAATCAAGCCGCGCGGATAGCCAACGGAATCCATAATACTGTCGCAAGCATCAATACACAAACCGCAAGAAATACATTGGTATTGCAGACCGTTGCGAATATCAATGCCTGTCGGGCACACCTGCACGCAGAAGCCGCAGTCGATACAGTCGCCATGACCAGAAGCCGTTCGCTCTTCGTGCGTTTTTAAGCCATGAATAGGAATCGTTCGGCCTTTTAGGCCCTCCCCACGCTTGGTATCATAAGTGACAGCCAGGGTATCCGCTTCATACATGACGCCTTGGAAGCGTGCGTAAGGGCAGGCATACAAACAGATTTGCTCACGTGCAACACCGCCAGCCATATAAGTTAAACCAGTCAGCACTAATACTGCAAAATAGCCGCCTGATACTCCCGATCCATTGAAAAAGTCATGCACAAATGATGGGGCATAAATAAAGTAACAAGCGAATGTGACGGCTGTCCAGAAGGAAACTAATATCATCAAGGCATGTGAAAGCCCTAATTTGAAAACCTTCTCAAGATTCCAATCTTGTTTTTTGAGGCGCAATCTTGCTGGGCGCTCGCCTTGGATGAGATGCTCAATTTGAATAAACAAATCTGACCACAAAGTTTGGAAACAGAAATATCCACACCATGCACGCCCAACTAAGCCGGTGACAAAAAATAACAAAGCAGCAGCGATAAAGAGCAACATCGCTAACCAGAAAATATCTTGTGGGTAAACGATTAAATCAAAGATAAAGAATCGGCGCGTTTTAAGATCAAAGAGTATCGCCTGTGAAGCCGCGCTCACACGCGCCCAAGGCAACCACGGAAGTAAAAAATAAACCGAATAAGCGAGCAACATCACAGCCGTTTTAAAGGTTCTGAATTTACCCTTGACTGAACGTGTCACAATTGGGATATGTTTTTGATAGAGTGACTTTTCGGCTTGGTCTGGCATTATTTTCTTTCAAAGAATAAAGGCTCGCAATTTCTTGCAAGCCTTTATCTGTTCAAATAAGGTCGTTTTAACTCAGTGCGCGTGCTGTAATGACAAAGATGGCCTGATGTTAAGCGCGATCGATTACTTACCGCCGCCCAAACTTTCATGAACATACACGGTTAATAGCTTTATTTGTTCTGGTTTTAAACGTGTGCTCCAAACTGGCATCACACCTTTGTTCATTCCACCATAAAGTAAGGTTTTCACTTCCGTTAATTTAGCCTCTGGCGTTTTTGCGCCCAATACATCTGGCCACAGCCAGATCTTGTCTGTTAAATTCGCTGAACCTATCGCAATATTGCCTTTAGCTTCTGCGCCGTGACACGCGTAACAACCTGCTTTGTCGCCATGGAAAATCGTATCGCCTAATTTTGCTGAAGCGGCGTTATGAGGCTCACCCGATAAGCTCAAGACATAATGGCTTACTTGCGTGAGTTCAGCATCGTTTAAAATCGCTTTAAAGGCTGGCATCATGCCGTTTCGTCCAGCAATAATCGTGGTTTCAATATTTTCATAAGTACCACCATATTGCCAGTGATCATCCGTTAGGTTAGGTGCGAACTTAACTTTTCCCTGACCACCCACTTGGTGACATGGCACACAATTGGTTGCAAAGAGCGCTTTTCCAGCCGAGTTAACGAATTGCATCAGTTCTGGATCTTTTGCGACATCCTCAAAAGACGTAGCAGCCACTTTATCGACATATTGCTTTTGCTCTTTTTGAAGCTCATTCATCTCAACCATGAGTTTAGAGCGCATGTTCCAATGCGTGTTTTTCGTTTCTTGCGTTCCATCTACTTTAGTGGCTACGTAAGTCACGTTGTTTAATCCTGCAACACCTTTTGTATAGGTGTTACCAACAGGCCATGCTGGATAAAACATCCAATAAACGAGTGCAAAAGTAAAGGTAATGTAAAAGCCCCAAATCCACCATCTTGGCAGCGGATTGTTGAGCTCTTGCAAATCATCATCCCAAACGTGACCTGTGGTTTCAACTGTTACTTTTTTGTTGTCCTGACTCATGATTATTCCCTACTTAAATATCATCATCTTGCAAAGGTATGTTTTTGAAACTCTCCAATTGCGCACCGCGCTGCTTGCTACCATAGAGGTAAACCAGCACTCCACAGAACAAGCCGAAGAAAATAACTAGCGATACTGGCTTGGTATTTTCAAACTTGGTAAACCACATTAGCCATTCCATCTCAATATCCTTTTACCAAAATATTCATCTTCAATAAACCTATGCAAAAACCGCGATTAACGGAACTTAGCAAAGTAGTCGTCATCATATTTTCTAAAATCGACCATCGTGCCGAGTAGTTGCAAGTAGGAAACTAAAGCGTCCATTTCAGTGAGCTTCTCTGGGTTAGTATCAAAATTACCTGTTTGCGCTTGCGCGATGAGGTTTTTCTCTGCATCAGGAATGTGCAAGCTTTTAGCAGTCTCTTCGCCAAACTCTTTCACATTCCTGTCGAACTCAGCTTTGCTTGTTGAATATGGAACACCTGTCACACGTAAAGCTCTCATGCGACCTTGAATGTCTGAGTAATCCAATGCTGTTTTGCTAAGCCATGGATAGTTAGGCATCACTGATTGCGGCACTAATGAACGTGGCGCTGTTAAATGCTGCGTATGCCAATCGTTAGAGTATTTACCACCAACACGCGCCAAATCAGGGCCGGTACGTTTTGAACCCCATTGGAATGGATGGTCGTATTTGGATTCAGCAGCCAATGAATAGTGACCATAACGTAGCGCTTCATCACGGAACGGACGAATCATTTGTGAGTGACATAAGTAACAGCCTTCACGAATGTAGATGTCACGGCCACGTAATTCAAGCGGGCTGTATGGGTGAACACCATCCACCTTTTCTACAGTCTCTTTAATAAAGAATAATGGAAGAATCTCTACCAAACCACCCGCGCTAATCGCGAGCATGGTTAAGATAATCAAAATCCCTACGTTACGTTCAATTTTGTCATGCTTCATGGTAACTCCAGCTTTTTAATCGTTAAGGCTTAAGTATTGACTTAGAGCTTAAACCTGCTCAGTTGTTCCGCTCTTGATGGTTTTGTAAATGTTGTAGCACATCAACACCGTACCGCTTAAGAAGAACAGACCACCTACCGCACGCATGATGTAAAGGTTATGCGCT
>CAMCTR010000140.1 GCA_945878605.1 Candidatus Methylopumilus universalis
TATACCCAGCACAGGGACACCGCATTATTGAAATTGCGGCAGTTGAGGCGGTTAATCGTCGTGTGACGACTAATCATTTTCATGTTTACTTAAACCCCGACCGTGAGATTGATGCCGCTGCGCAAGAGGTGCACGGTATTACTTTGGAATTTTTGCAGGATAAACCGCGCTTTGCGGATGTGGTGAATGAGCTTCTGGACTTTGTTGCAGATGCTGAGCTCGTCATTCATAACGCACCGTTTGATATGGGATTTTTAAACGCGGAGCTGGGTAAGATAGACCGTGAAAACTTAGAAAAAACGGCTGGCAATATCATTGATACGCTTAAAATGGCTAAGGATATGCGTCCAGGTCAACGTAATAATTTGGATGCCTTGTGTCGCCACTTTGGTATCGATAACTCCAAGCGTACGCTCCATGGCGCCTTGCTAGATGCTGAGTTGCTTGCTGAAGTTTATATGGCGATGACGCGAGGCCAAGAAAGTCTAATGATGGATATGTTGGAAGATGAGGCGCCGCAGCATGAAGAAGGCGAAACCTCACATCCAATTAGCCTAAAAGTATTAAGTGCTTCGGCAGAAGAGCTTAGTGAGCATGAATCTTATGTACTAGCCCTAAATAAAGGCGATAACCTTTGGCACAGCGCTGTTGCAGAACCGGCAGAGGAGTAGTTAGCTTAGTGCATCTGCCCAGCTGTTAGGCGTTTCGTAAAGCCTGACGCGCTCTAGTTTAAGGTGATTGCCATAAACGTCTTGATATTGGCTACTCAGGAGGCGAAAAGCTGCCGCAGCCATATTTTCCGCGGTTGGTACGCTATTCATCACTACGGTCTTGTGATTTGGTAGCGTGTTCAAAAAGTTCAGAATCTCAGTATCGCCTTTGTAAACTAAGAATGCATGATCCCACACATCGACGACTGATTTTTTCGCGATCGCTTTCACATCTGAAAAGTCCATCACCATGCCGTTATCAGAAGCATTTTCTTGCTGAATAATATCACCAGATAATGTTATTTCCATTGCGTAGCGGTGACCGTGAAGGTTTTTACATTGGCTTTTATGGCACGGAATACGGTGCCCAGCATCAAATTCTAGTCGTGTGGTAATTTGCATAAAAAGGATTATATCAGTAATCTGGCTTGCCTATTTCTTGGGTAAGCCCTTGGTAATAAGCTAATCTTACTGGCGAGATTTTACCAACCTCCGTAGCGCCAATAATAGTGCAATCTGGTTCGTGGATGTGTTTGCAGTTATTGAAGCGGCATTTACCTAAGTAAGGTCTAAATTCAATAAAAGCCCGCTCAAGCTGTTCGATGCTTAAATGATTGAGGCCAAACTCTTGTAAGCCAGGCGAATCAATCAAATCGCTTGTTGCGTCTAAATGATACAAATGCGCTGCAGTGGTGGTGTGCTTGCCACTATCCAATACTTCAGAAACCTCTTGTGTGCGAACTGCAGATTCTGGCAGCAGGGCATTCACGATGGTGGATTTTCCCATGCCAGATTGACCAACAAGCACGCTAACTTGCCCTGAGAGCCATTGTTTAAGAGGATTAATATCTTGTTTTGCCGATAAAGGCTGCACTTGGTAGCCTAAATCTTGATAAACCTTTAGTAGTTTCATGGCTTCTGAGTTGTCGGCCAAATCAGATTTGTTGAGTACAATCACTGCTTTGATGCCCGCAGCTTCAGCAGCAATTAAACAGCGATTAAGTAGTGCTTCATAAAAGCTGGGGGTAGTTGCCAACACAATAATGACTTGTGTAACGTTGGACGCGAGCGTTTTGGTTTTGTAGGCGTTACTTCGGAAGAGAAGGTTGGTGCGAGGATGGAGATTTTCAACCACGCCCTCTAGCGTATCTGTCATTTTGACCTCTACTTGGTCGCCACAAGCTAAATCATTTTTCTTGCCTCGGGTCACACAGCTAATATGGGTGCCATCTTTGAGTTCAACACCGTAGCGTTTGCCATAAGAGGCAATGACTTGACCTTGTTGCAGGCTGGAATTTACCAAAAGACTACTTTTCGAAGCGGTAGTAAGTTTGATTGAGGTAGCTTGCGACATGCAGTTCTTCGTCTTCAAACCATTTTAAGCCCAGCATAGTATTGCAGTTGCGGACTTGCGCTTTTAGGCCGCGCGAGGTTTTGACTAGTCGATTTTCACGGGTATAAATCGCAGAGCCATCTCCACCAAAACTGCTTGCATGGCACGAAATGCAGTTTTTTTGTAACAGGGATTTGCCCGCGATAGGATCGCCCCCTGCATAGAGCGCTGAATATTGGTCAGCATAAAGGTGACTTGCGCCCATGAGGGATAAGATTAAGGTGATACGCAAAAACTTTTTCATTAATTTGTTCTTGCCCTTTAAAAGTCACCAGCTATGTATTTCCCAGCTTGGTGATACGAATGCTCGCTGGCGGATGTGAGTCATAGAATGCTGAGTGTAACGGGTCTGGCGTTAAGGTTGAAGCATTATCGCGGTAAAGCTTCACTAAAGCATCTTCTAGGTGTTTAGCGCTTGAGTGTTCTGCGGCATAAGCATCTGCTTCAAACTCATTTTTACGTGAGTAGTTCGCCATGATAGGACGAAGCACAAATAAGAAAACAGGGCTGACGAGTAAGAATAAGATGAGTGCCATGTAGCTGCTCATGTCGTTTACGCCTAAGCCTAAGAAAAACCAATTTTGGTCTTTTAGAAAGCCCAACAAAGCTAAGCCTAAGAAGCTGATAGAGAACATCATGGCAATACGTTTAATCACGTGTTTGTGTTTAAAGTGGCCAAGTTCATGGGCAAGCACTGCTTCGATTTCATCCGCATTTAAGCGTTCTAAAAGGGTATCAAAAAATACGACGCGTTTACTGTTCCCAAATCCTGTGAAATAAGCATTGCCGTGACTACTTCGTGCAGAGCCATCCATCACAAATAAGCCTTGTGATTTGAAACCACATTTAGCTAACAAGGCCTCAATCCGCGTTTTAAGTGCTTCATCTTTTAAAGGTGTAAATTTATTGAATAGCGGTGCGATAAAGGTGGGGTAAATGGCAAGCATCAATAAGTTAAATACGCTCCAGACAGCCCAGAGGTAAAGCCACCAGTATTCGCCAGCACCCTCCATGAGCCATAGTGCGGCAAACAAAATTGGTGCGCCAAGTGCGATGCCTAAAATGCTTTGTTTAACCATGTCGTCAATAAACATACCGCGTGTCATTTTATTGAAACCAAAATGCGCGTCGATGACAAAGGTTTTGTAGTAGTCAAAAGGGGCATCAATAATCCCGCTGATAATCAGCGCGCTTAAAATCACCAAAGCACCACGCAACATTTCATGTTCTGGCATCAGGTCGCGCCAAACATAATCTATCCACTGTAATCCTGT
>CAMCTR010000141.1 GCA_945878605.1 Candidatus Methylopumilus universalis
CGTTCCGAAGAACCAGTGAACTTGCCAGCTACAAACACTCACACCTATCGATTGTTCAAATTTTTAAAGAGCGGGTAACACTAAATTCTTTTCTAATTCACTAACCAGAATAATCCTCTGCGTTAGCAACGAGAGGGGCGCATTATACAGACCTGATAAATTTGGTCAAGAGTAAAACAAACAATTTATCACTCTTTTTTGCTGCCTCCTGCCTCTTGTTTGAAGCGAAGGGCGCATTCTACAGAACAATAAAAAAGGGTCAATAGGAATGTTGCGTTTTTTACAAAGAAATTACATTTAAATTAACTTATTGTGACGCGAGCAAACTTGCGCTTTCCAACTTGAGCAACGACTTCTGTTCCTTTGGCCACTTGTTGGTGTTTATCACTCACTTTTTCACCGTCAAGTTTCACACCACCTTGATCTATCGCGCGCATTGCTTCAGACGTACTTGCCGCCAATCCAGCTTGTTTAAGTAATTGCGGCACTGAGACACTTGCCTCTGCAATCTTAATAGCAACTTCTGGTATCTCATCTGGGATGCCGCCTTTTGACCGCAACTCAAAATCCTTCAGCGCTTCTTCAGCGGCTTCTTGGTGATGAAATCGCGCAACGATCTCTTGGGCAAAACGGACTTTAATATTTCTAGGGTTCGCACCCGCAGCAATTTCTTGCTTCCAATTGGCAATCGTTTCTAGTGACTCAAATGACAACAGCTCGATATAGCGCCACATCAATTCATCAGAGACTGACATGATCTTACTGAAAATCTCATTCGCAGGCTCAGCAACACCAATATAGTTACCAAGCGACTTAGACATTTTATTGATGCCATCTAAGCCTTCTAATAAAGGCATGGTCAACACACATTGCTGACTTTGACCTGCTTGTTTTTGCAGTTCACGGCCCATCAACAAATTAAATTTTTGATCCGTACCGCCCAGCTCGACGTCAGCTTTCAATGCCACTGAATCGTAACCTTGTAATAAAGGATATAAGAATTCATGAATCGCGATTGGCTGATTGTTTTTATAGCGCTTACTGAAGTCATCACGCTCCAGCATACGCGCAACCGTGTGGCTAGCCGCCAATTTCAACATCCCAGCCGCGCCCAATTCATTGAGCCATGTTGAGTTAAACACCACCTCAGTTTGTTCAGGCTTAAGGATTTTGAATACTTGCGCCGCATAAGATTTGGCATTTTCTTGCACTTGCTCCGCAGTCAATGGCGGGCGTGTGGCACTCTTACCCGTTGGATCGCCAATCATTCCAGTAAAGTCGCCAATCAAAAACAATACTTGATGTCCAAGCTCTTGGAATTGACGTAACTTATTTAATAGAACGGTATGACCCAAATGCAAATCTGGCGCAGTCGGATCAAAGCCAGCTTTTACTCGGAGTGGTCGGCCTGTTTTTAATTTCTCTACCAACTCGCTCTCAATCAAAAGCTCATCACTGCCGCGCTTGATTAGCGCCAAACTTTGTTCTATTGATACTGAATTTAATGTCATCACTTAATGCCTATGTATATTGTTGCGCCCATCGCATCCCGCCCCAAGCTTCACGAAAAATCACTTTTCTGTTAGCATCGCCCCTCATATTTAATTATTAAGGTAGCACTGGTGCAGAGTAACGAGCCCAACAATCTAGAGAATTCTAAACCGCGTATTTTAACGCAAAAACGCTCAACTCAAGCACGAAAGCTTGAGTTGAGTTGGATTATTGCGATTTCTTGCTTACCTTTATTAGCCATCGCAACAGCCTTTGGTATTGCCCCACAAACCTCTATCAGCAATATTGTCGTAAAAACGATCGTTGAAGAGGTTGCACTTCCTGTTTTGGAAAACGCTTCAAGCGAGAGCTTCACCCCCGAACTTTTTTGGGTAACGGAGACCATTCGTCGTGACGACACACTAAGCAGTTTGCTCAAAAGACTCAATATTCACAATGAAGAGGCCTACACTTTCCTTCGGACGCATCATGATGCAAGTCCGTTAGCCTCTCAACTCAAGCCCGGTCAAACCGTTCGTGCGCAGACAAATGCGAATGGCAAACTCATTGAACTTCACTACCAGATTAATCATGACAGCGTCTTAGAGGTTGCCAGCAACGACTCTGGCTACTTTGCCAAAACCAATGCGCTCGTTTTTTCAAAACATACCGTGCTCAAATCTGCCACCATCAATAACTCCCTTTTCGGGGCGACAGATGAAGCTGGCATTCCTGATGCCATCGCAATGCAACTGGTGGATATCTTTTCAACTGATATCGACTTCCAAACAGATTTGCGTAAAGGCGACAGATTAGTGGTTGCTTATGAAGCTGAATATAACGAAGGTCTTCAAATTAAAGTCGGACAAGTGCTCTCAGCTGAGTTGACCAATGATGGTAAGACATACAGTGCTTTTATGTTCCGCGACCCGCAAGGTCACGTTGCTTATTACACCCCTGACGGCAAGAGTATGCATAAATCGTTTTTACGCTCACCTTTAGAGTTTTCGCGGATTAGCTCAGGGTTTAGCTTAGGTCGATTACATCCCATCCTTCAAACAATGCGCGCGCACAAAGGCGTAGATTACGCCGCCGCAACAGGCACTCGCGTTAAAGCATCGGGCGACGGCATTGTAACGTTTGTAGGCACAAAAGGTGGCTACGGCAATGTGGTGGTATTGCAGCATGCCAGTCAAGTCAGTACGGTCTATGGTCATTTGTCACGTTTTGCGCCTGGCATTCGTCAAGGGGCAAAAGTTTCCCAAGGCGAGATTATTGCTTTTGTTGGCATGACTGGCTTAGCCACCGGCCCACATTTGCATTATGAGTTTTTACTCAATGGCGAGCATCGTAATCCAGTGACCGTTGCACTGCCATCTGCAGCGCCAATTCCTTCTATTCACAAAGCTAACTTCTTAGCACAAAAAGCTGAATATGCAGCTCAGCTCAATTTGTTGCGCGCTAGCAATTTTGCTTCTATTGAATAGCCAACGAAACGAGTTTCTAAAATTAATACCGAAGGATTTTGGATTGGGTTGATGTCTGGCACCAGCTTAGATGGTGTCGATGCTGCGCTAACAGCGTTTACGCAAGCCCCTGGTCAAGCCCTAAAATCTAGAGTCCACAAGACTTACACACTGCCATTTAGCCACGAGCTGAGAGAAGAGCTCCTTGCTCTCCACGAAAGCGGCCCTGACGAAATTCATCGCACCGCTATGGCTGGAAATCAGTTGGCTAGGTTCTATGCAGCGGCGGTGAACGGTTTACTTGCTGAAGCGAACATCCATCCCTCACAAATTTCTGCGATTGGTTGCCACGGTCAAACCATTCGCCACAGGCCGGAGCTT
>CAMCTR010000142.1 GCA_945878605.1 Candidatus Methylopumilus universalis
AATGTGCTCTTACCTGCGCCGCTATGCCCCACCACAGCGGTGGTTTGACCTGGCAAAATCTCAAAAGAAACTTGGTTCAGAATTTGGCGATTTGCCTCGTAGTGAAAAGAAACCGCTTTAAAAATCACATGCGGACCAAGTGCTGGCGACTCAACCACCAAAGGCAAGGCGTTAGGCTTGTCTGCTACCTCTTGATGCGTCCCAAGCAAAGCGAACATACGGTCAATATCTGCAAGCGATTGCTTCATTTCACGGTACAGCACCCCTAAGAAATTAAGCGGGATATAAAGCTGGATCATCAACACATTAACCAGCACCAAATCACCAATCGTCATGGTGCCTTTTGACACGCCCGAGCTGGCTAAACCAAGAATACAAATCAAACCAATGCCAATAATGGTTTGTTGACCAAAGTTTAATAGCGCTAATGATTTTTGTGATTTAACTGCCGCTTGGGCATATTTCTTAAGATTGTCGTCATAACGAATGGCTTCGTATTGCTCGTTACCAAAATACTTCACCGTCTCAAAGTTAATTAACGAATCCACTGCGCGTTGATTGGCCTTAGAGTCCAAATCATTCATTTGCTTTCTAAAATTGGTGCGCCATTCGGTCACCACAATGGTAAACACGATATAGCAAGTCAGCGCGATCAAAGTAATCACCACAAACCAATGGTTATATACAAAGAAGAAATAGCCCAACACCATTAAAAGCTCAATCAGCGTAGGAATAATGCTGTAAAGCGAATAAGAAATGAGCGACTGAATACCGCGCGTGCCACGTTCAATATCCCTGGTCATCCCGCCCGTTTGGCGTGACAAATGGAAGCGAAGCGATAAAGCATGTACATAGTTAAACACCTGCAAGCCTACTTTTCTCACCGCGCTTTCGGTCACCTTGGCAAAAATTAGCTCTCTTAACTCACCAAACAAAGAGGCCGATAAGCGCAATAATCCATAAGCGACAATCAAGCTCACAGGGACTAGCACAAGCGCTTGAGGGGAAGTCATGCTGAGCGTATCAACGATTTTCTTAAGTATAATCGGCACGCCGAGATTAGCGACCTTGGCTGCCACCAAACACAAGAGCGTGATAATCACCCTAAACTTAAATTGCCATATATAAGGCATAAGGTTTTTAATGACCTGCCAATCACTATGTTGACGGGTTTTGGCGAGGGGGTTTGTTTCAGAATTTATATGGCGCATAGTTTGGATACTAAATAAAGACCTTATTAAGCACATGGCATTAAGCCCATGTGGCGTGTATCAGTGTGATTTCGAACTATATAATATAGTGTATTTAGTAGAAATGACATTTGTACCGATTAAAAAATAAGTCGACATTTTTTACGCTTTCTTATTGACCAAAGGGCTACAAATCTTTATTATCACGCCTTCACCGATTCCTCAATAGCTCAGTTGGTAGAGCGCCGGACTGTTAATCCGTAGGTCCCTGGTTCGAGCCCAGGTTGAGGAGCCAAATTAAAAAAGGTCGCTAGATTTTAGCGGCCTTTTTGCTTTTTAGGCAAACCATGCTATATCTGTCACCTTATAATCTAACCCCATGACCATTCCAAACAGTCAAGACAACAATCCACTCCATGGCATCACGCTTGAAGCCATCGTGACCGCGCTATTTCAGCATTACGGCTGGGATAACCTCGCTGAGCGCATCCCCGTTAATTGCTTTATCAGCGACCCCAGCATTAAATCCAGTCTCAAGTTTCTCCGCAAAACGCCCTGGGCAAGAGACAAAGTAGAAGCTTTGTACTTAGCGATGATCAAAAGACAACAATAAAGATCTAGTTTGTAAGCTCTGAAATAGAACCAGCAAGAAAAAGATTAGAAAAGTAGCACCCCGTCGCCATTACTGTAAAAGCTACTCAAA
This sequence comes from Candidatus Methylopumilus universalis, assembly GCA_945878605.1. Classification (GTDB taxonomy): domain Bacteria; phylum Pseudomonadota; class Gammaproteobacteria; order Burkholderiales; family Methylophilaceae; genus Methylopumilus_A; species Methylopumilus_A universalis_B. The sequence goes on from CAMCTR010000142.1 coordinate 1,894, forward strand.
CAGGCCCTTTTACCGAGTCAGACTTTAAAAAACGTAAACACCCCCCCCCTTTCTTGCTATGATGTTCCACGCTTCACCACCCAAGAAAGCCTGTATGAACGACCGAATCCGCCACTTGCTTTCACAGTTAGAATTAGCTGAAGAAGCGCTAGAAAAAGCATTGCAAGAGCGCCAAGTGCATCTTAACTTTAGCATCAGGGGTAAGCGGGTTGAGTTTGAAAAGTCGGTCAAACAGGCACACAAACAAGTAAAAGTCGGAATGATTAAATGGCTAGGCAATCGCCCGATTAACTTGCTCACGGCGCCGATCATCTATGGCATGGTGTTTCCAATTTTGTTGCTGGACGCCTGCATTAGCCTTTACCAAACAATTTGCTTTCCAGTCTACAAAATCTCCAAAGTCAAACGTGGCGATTACATGATTTTTGACCGCCGCCATTTAAGTTATCTGAACATCGTGGAGAAGAGTCATTGTATGTACTGCACTTACGCCAATGGCTTGCTGGGCTATGCAACTGAGATTATTGCGCGGACCGAGCAATACTTTTGCCCGATTAAACATGCCAGAAAAATGATGGGGCGACATGCGCGCTATGCAAGCTTTGCGGCGTATGGCGATGCAGAAGATTACCAAGCCAAGCTTGAGAAATTTAGAACTGACTTAGCCCTAGAAATGAAAGCAAAAGATAGAGAAGTTTGCGATGGCAGAGGCTGAGCAGTTAAACGCTAAGCCTAATATCCCCAAAGGATTGATTAAAGCGCTTTCCATAGAACAGCCTTATGCCAAGCCAGTTGACTTAATGACCTGCCCTGGCAAGGTGGGATTTTTGAGATTGGTATGGGATGCGCTACTTGATGCGCCGCCGCCAGCGCAGGCAGCGCTGTTTTAATTCTGTTTTTAAAGACTACCAACGCCCTTCCACACTAAACATCACGGTGCGATAGCCAAAGTCATTGGCGAGCAGTTTCCATTCCTCACCTGGCGTAATGTATTTGTTTTGGCGGCGCATATCTTCATCTAACAAGTTTTGCGCTGATACACGCAAGTTAAATTGTGGGTTAAGCTTGTATAGCCAAAACGCATCCAGCAAGGCTCTAGACTCGGTAAATGCTTTTTGCTCGCCAGGAATATCGGTTTCGCTACGACCTGAAAGCTGCAAGGAAACGCCTAGGCTTGATTGCCACTTAGGAATGCTTTGATCCCAACCCATGGACAAGACATATTTAGGGGTGTCTCGCGCATTGCGGGTAATGCCTAAGCGGGTGTCGTCCACACGGGCATTTGGTAAAGTTAAATGCGATTTTGCAGTACCGCCAGCAATACCCCATTGATCAG
>CAMCTR010000143.1 GCA_945878605.1 Candidatus Methylopumilus universalis
TGAAGCTTCTTTTTTCTTACTCTTTTTTTTGACCGTACTTTTGCCTTTTTGTTTCCGATGACTCACTTGATTTTCGCTCTGGGGCTCTGCCGCATTAGTGTCTATAGCTGTGTTGTCTAAATTTCCTGCGTTATAGGGAACAAGTATTGGTTGTGAACTGCTGAGTTTTTTACCGCTCGAAATGTCGTTCACATCACGGAGTTGACTGACGTTGATACCAAATTTTTGTGCAATTTTATCCATGCGCTCGCCACGCTTTGCATGGTAGGTTTGCCAACTGATCAGCGGCTTGTCATAACTTGCCAAATTGGTTTTGAACGTGTTTCCCGCTAAGACTGGCAATAAAATCTCATGTGCATTACCTGTTTCGGTGATGACAGGGCGGTTGTATTCAGGGTTGAGCGATACGAACTCATCGTATGAAATCTCAGCTAAGCTCGCTGCTAGTTTGGCGTCAATTTGTTTGGGCGCGAGAACTCTGGTGAAATAAGGGCGATTAGGAATTTTATCGATGTTTAGACCGTAGTTTTCTGGCGTCTTCATGATGTTTTTAATCGCTTGCAACTTAGGTACGTAATTCTTGGTTTCCGCAGGAAGCTGCAAGCTAGCATAGTCAGTTGGCAGACCATTTTTACGATTGCGGTCGATCGCACGTTGCACTGTGCCTTCGCCTGCGTTGTAAGCAGCAAGCGCTAAGTCCCAATTACCAAACATTCTATGTAGTTTTTGCAGATAGTCCAGCGCGGCATTTGTTGCGGCTGTCACATTGCGTCGGTTATCGACCCACCAATCCTGTTTTAGACCAAAATTTTTGCCTGTGGCGGGCATGAATTGCCAAATGCCAGAGGCTTTTGCGCTTGAGTTAGCCACAGGGTTGAATGCACTTTCTACCATTGGTAGAAGTGCGATTTCACTTGGCATGCCACGTTTTTCAACTTCAACCACGATATGATAAAGATAGCGCTGACTGCGGCCTACCATGCGTTTCATATAGTCCGGGCGTGAGGCATACCAAGTCTCATGTGTGCCAGTATAAGATGAGTTGATGTCTGGCATATTGTACCCACTGATAATGCGCAGACGTAAATCTGTAGCGCTCTTATCTATCATTGCCGTTGATTGATCTGGATATGCGTCAGGCAAGTAGCTTAATACTGGATCTATCCGTGAATTCGGTGTGATATTGAAACTTGGACCTAAAGCTTCTCGGCTTGGCGAGTTGTTATCCAAAATCACAATAAAATCTCCTTGAAGATTTGTTTCCGCTTGGGCTTTTAATAAAAAAAGCATTAGTGAAATCAAAAGGATCTTAGGTGAGAGTTTATTGGGCATGCACTCTTTCTAGAGGGGCTAAATATAAGCTTAAAACGGCATGTGATAGTAGCTAACAGGGGTTGTTCAGTCAAGCAAAAACGTGGAAAATCATACGGCAGAAGTGATTAATTAAAAGTGATTTCTCATTTGTCTTAATGTGATAAAAACATCGATTGGGTCTGCATTTTGCAGATTTAATTTTAGCCGAATTTCATTCGATGAACATCTTAAAAAAGGATTGGTAGCAAGCTCTACTTTTATGGAGCTTGGTATCGTCGATTGTCCATTAAGCCTTGTGGTGCGGGCTTTGTTGATTCTTTTATCTAACTCGGGATTGTTGTTGTCTACTGATTTGGCAAATTGTAAGTTGTGTTCAGTATATTCGTGCGCACAATAAACCAATGTTTGACTTGGAAGTTCAGCGATTTTTTGGAGTGATGCAAACATTTGTTGGGGTGTACCTTCAAATATTCTTCCACATCCACCACCAAACAAGGTGTCGCCACAAAATAGAGAATTTGCGCCATAATAAGCAACATGCCCCAGCGTATGTCCTCCAACATCCATCACGGTAAGTGAACGATTTAGCTCGGGCATATAGATGATTTGGCCATCATTTACAGCTGTGTGTGGAAAGGAATAATGCTCTTTCTTTGGCGCATATACTTTGGGTGAAAACTCGTTGATAAGCGACTCAACCCCGCCGATATGGTCTGCGTGGTGATGTGTGATGAGGATGGTGGAAAGCGTTAGACCTTTTTGTTTTAATGTCGCAATAACGGGGATCGCATCACCTGGATCGACAACGGCTGCATGCGAGCCATTTTCAATCAGCCAAATGTAATTATCTTGAAACGCTTGAATAGGTATGATGTTGAGCATAATAAATAGTAGCGTAACATTTTCTGGGGTACTTATGGATGGTTAATCAAGCAATGCTTAAGTTGACTGATGCCCAGACTTGGCTAGACACGCCTATAGGTTCATATCTATTGGCGCAAGAACAATCACTATTTGATGAGATCGTAAGCAATATATTTGGATTTAATGCCTTGCAACTTGGCCTGCTTCAAGCCGATTTATTGGCTAACTCACGTATTCCATTTGTTGTGAAATCAGGCGAAGCGAATGGGGATTTCTTTTGTGAAACTCAGCAATTACCAATTGCTAGCAATACCATGGATTTGGTGTTGCTACCCCACACCATAGATTTTAGTGTGAACCCTCAACAAACGTTGCGTGAGGTTGAGCGTGTTTTAATGCCAGAAGGTCATGTCGTTATTACAGGCTTTAATCCGCTTAGCACATGGGGTATGCGCAGGTTTGTCAGTAAAAGATGTTCGTCATCAAGTGCACTGTGGCACGCACATTTTTTATCATCCTTAAGGATTAAGGATTGGTTAAATTTGCTAGGATTTGAAGTAGTGAGTACACAAATGGCTTGTTATAAGCTTCCGGTTCAAAGCCATTCATGGATGCAACGCTTTGATGGATTAGATAGACTAGGCCAACGTTGTTGGCCTATGTTTGGGGGTGTATATTGCATCGTCGCTAAAAAACGGGTGCTAGGTATGCGAATTATTAAGCCGAATTGGAAGCGAGCAAAATTGAAGCGTGGCTTGGTTATTTCCCCATCACAAAAAGATGATGCTTCAGCTTCAGCAATCAATAAGAATATTAATAAGAATAAGGTTTAGATGTGTCAGAAAAACAATCAGAATTAGTGGTGATTTATGCCGATGGTGCTTGTAAAGGCAATCCTGGTCCAGGGGGTTGGGGTGCTTGGATTAGCATGGGTGGACATTCAAAAGAGCTTTGTGGTGGCGAGCCTGTAACGACTAATAATCGAATGGAATTAATGGCTGTGATTCGTGCGTTGCAAGCTTTA
>CAMCTR010000144.1 GCA_945878605.1 Candidatus Methylopumilus universalis
AGTTGGGCTTGTCGGTTGTGTTCATCGCTTTTGCCGCGACTGGTATTTTGTGGGCCATTAAAAGCGGGCAATACGACGACTTAGATGGCCCAGCACAGAGAATCTTGATGGATGAAGATGATCCGATGATTCCGTTTAATCAGCACAAAAAAGCGGCTCAGTCAATTGAGCCAGATCAACTTAAGATTAAATAAACAGCTTTTAACAAAAACTTGGGTTGAACTGTCTAGCCTAAGCTAATAAACTAGATGCCTAGATAGACTAAAACCTCAGAATTAATTCTTTATTGAAAACGGGCTTAATATGAAACAGTATTTCACATTCGATAATCTGCCATTAACGATATTGATCGTTTTAATCGCATTTTCTTGGTTTAGCGCTTTATCAGTGATTTTCTTTCACTGAAATGATCACGGCTGAACCGCCCAACAAAAAAGCTGCCTAGGCAGCTTTTTTGCATTTCAAGAGTTCATTGAAATTGTGATTAACGGTTAGCGGCTAAGGCAACTTTCATTTTCTCCATCGCCTTTTGTTCAATCTGGCGAATACGTTCCGCAGATACTCCAAACTCATCCGCTAAATCATGCAATGTTGAGCTGCTGTCTTGAGCCAGCCAACGCGCCTCAACAATGCGGCGACTTCGTTTATCAAGGCTAGCAAGCGCATTGGCAAGGCCTGTCGTTTGCAAATGCTCTTGCTCAATTGCGGATAGCATTTCTGAAGGCTCTGGCTGTTCATCTTCTAAATAAGCAATCGGGCTAAAGCTATCTTCGCTGTCGTCATCCATACTGCCCTCAAGCGAGATTTCATGGCCACCGAGGCGCGATTCCATCTCCAGTACTTCTTCTGGTTTTACTTTAAGCTCGCTAGCAATATGCGCCACTTCATCAGGCTGAAGGCTGCCCGCGCCAGTTTTCATGCTACGTAAATTAAAAAATAGTTTGCGTTGTGCTTTGGTCGTGGCGACTTTGACTAAGCGCCAGTTACGCACAATGTACTCATGCATTTCAGCTTTAATCCAATGCATCGCAAATGAAACTAAGCGAACACCGCGTGATGGGTCAAAGCGTTTTACCGCTTTCATCAAACCAATATTACCTTCTTGAATTAAATCCGCTTGGGGCAAGCCGTAGCCAGAGTAACCACGCGCAATGCTCGCCACTAAGCGAAGGTGAGAAACGATGAGTGCTTTCGCAGCCTCAAGGTCATTATTGTTTTTTAGGCGTGTTGCGTAATCCAGCTCTTCCTCTGCAGTTAGCATAGGAAAGGCTTTGATAGTCCGCATATACTGATCCAAGCTATCTAAAGCGGATGGAATCGGTAAGGTCAGTGCATTTGTCATGGATTCAGCTTTAATCATGGTGCTAATTTTAGCACTCTAACTAAGAGAGTGCTAGCCCTTAAAAGTTCAGTTAAAACTAAACGCAATTTCTTGGTAAGAATTAACAGAAACACCATTTTTTTGGCTGGAAGAAAGGCATCGCTCGGAGTATTTTTTCTAGTACTGCTTGAAGTGGGCGTAGTTTTTAATCATACCCATCACTTTTTTAATTGCTAGCTCTTCACCATAATATTGACAATCACGATTTTAGGATAGTTAATGTGCCCCAATTTTTGGGTTTAAAATCGATACAAATGTTTGATATTGAGAAGCTTAATAATCGGCGTTGTCCCTTGCTATGGACTGCTTACCCCTAAGGGAGTACACCTTAGTGAGAATTTAGAAAATAGCCCTGTTTCGATAATGTGTTATCTACTTAAAAACTATTCACAACACTTGCGCGCAAGATGAAGTAGTTGCAATTTGAACACGCGCTGGTCTTTATGATGTTTCAGCGCTGAATGTTGTTTATGTGAATGGTCCAGATGCTGAGGCGGTGTTAGATCGGTTGGTTGCTAAAGACATTACTAAGCTCGCGGTAGGCTATTTACGACCCGCTGCGTCAACGTTCTCACCCAAAAGCTTAAGGTTTGTTTTAGCGGCTAATGTTTGTTCGAGCAGCTAAGCGCTAAAGAATTTAGATAGTTAATAAGGTTTTTAAGATATGGAACGTGGATATTGGATTAGAAGTAAGCCCGTCTACTCTGCGCTGGTGTGGCAGCAGCAAGCCAGCGCGCATTTAGTCTTGGTACAAGGTTCGGCTGGTGGATTGGCGGCGATGAAACTGTTTCAGCAAATGCTGCCTCAGCAGACAGTCACGGTCATTTATGAAACAGAAGCGGGAGACGCCGATTACACAGTTGCGCTCCAAAAAGTGGTACCTGATGAATTACAAGTATTTGACGCGCATGCTGCCGCAATGAAAGCGCTTGAAGCGCACTTGCCAACAGCGCTTATGGGCTTGCGTATTTACGTGGCAGGCTCAGAAAAGTTTATGTGGGATATCGCGCAGCTTGTTCAGCAATATGGCGTAGAAGATGCCGACATTGCAAAAGAGCTCACAGGCACGCTCGCGCGTTCTGTTTATTGTGTGCATTGTAAAGCCATCACCCACAACGCGCACACTAACATTCAAGCTTGCGATGGTTGTGGCAAACACTTATTTGTTCGCGACCACTTCTCTCGTCGTTTAGGGGCGTACATGGGCTTGATGGTTGATGCTGAAGATCCTGGTGAAATTCCTGAAATCGAGGAGATTTATCCATGAGTCAAATTAATATAAAAGTGGCTGCAATTGAGCAAGTAACGCCTTTAATTAAACACTTCACTTTTGTGCGCGAAGATGGCCAACTTTTCCCTGTGTTTTCAGGGGGTAGTCATGTGGTGGTATCCATGAATATCAATGGTCGCATCCAGCGCAATCCTTACTCGTTAATGGGCAACCCAGAGGAAACAGAGGCTTATCACATCTCTGTGCGCCGCCAAGAAAAGTCGCGTGGCGGTTCTTTGCATATGCACGACGCCCTTAAGGTGGGTGATTCCTTGCAAATCACTTTCCCTGTGAATTTGTTTGCGCTTGAAAAGCGCGCTCACAAGCATTTGTTAATTGCCGGCGGTATCGGCATCACGCCATTCATGTCGCAAGTGGCAGACTTGGAACGCAATAAAGCCAATTATGAGCTGCACTACGCTTATCGTGCACCAGAACATGGGGCTTTTAGTAAAGAGATTAAAGCGAATATTGGCAATAAGCTCA
>CAMCTR010000145.1 GCA_945878605.1 Candidatus Methylopumilus universalis
CTATCGAGCAAGCTCCATAGCGCGACCTTCTCGATGAAGTGGCTCGGCCACTCTCGCTCTTTGGTCCCGTTGACTTGCGGGCATTCTTGCTGTTGGCCATGGTTTTAGCGGTTGAGGACATAGGATCTCCAAGCGTTTTTAACAGCCTGATTATGGATGAACTGCCATTAAATTCAAGCCCGGGTGCTTGGTGCCAATGAAATATTTTGAAAAAAGTGTTTTTTGCCAAACGAACCCAACTACACGCTAATGGAGGTTTGGCTTGGCTTTCAGCGATATTTTTATGTTGTCAAAGATTAGTGCTTAGTATGGTTAACGCTTGCTGGTAAAATTCTGCACATGAACGACAATCAACTCCTCCGCTACAGCCGCCACATCCTGCTCCCTTCTATCGCTTATGAAGGCCAAGAGGCGCTCACCAAAAGCCATGCGCTGATAGTAGGCGCTGGCGGACTGGGCTCGCCAGCAGCATTATACATGGCCGCGGGCGGTGTCGGCACGCTGACGATTTGTGACTTTGATGCGGTGGATTTAACTAATTTGCAGCGTCAGATCATCCATACGACGTCGTCAGTGGGCATGAATAAAGCAGCTTCCGCTCAGCAGACCATCCAGGCGATCAACCCTGAGGTGGTCGTCAATACAGTACTAGAAAAATCTACTGAAGTCAGCATGGCGGCTTTGATTAGTGCGGCTGATGTGGTGCTCGATTGTTCGGATAACTTTGCTACGCGTTATGCGCTTAATCGACTATGTTATCATTATAAAAAGCCTTTGGTGTCAGGTGCGGCGATTGGGTTTGAAGGCCAAATTTCCGTGTTTGATTTTAGACATGAAGCTAGTCCTTGTTACCATTGCCTCTTTCCAGATGATGGCTCGGATACTGAAATGCGTTGCTCTGAGAATGGCGTATTCGCTCCGCTGGTGGGCATGATAGGTACAGCGCAAGCGGCTGAAGCGATGAAGCTGTTAATGAATATCGGTGCAAGTCTAGAAGGCCGTTTGCTGTTGTTGGATGCCCTTGCAATGGAGTGGCGCACTATCAAACTCAGCAAAGATAGCAAATGCCAAGTCTGTGGCACAAAATCCTCAACCTAATTTTTGATGACAGCTATCAAGCTGATATGGCTGATTCAAGGCCTTATGTTAAAATTACGGCATGAATACTGACACTCAACAAAACAATCCAGCACCAGGTGGCGATCTTGCAAAATCCTTTGACCCTAAAACCATTGAAAGCAAGTGGTATGAATTTTGGGAAAGCAAAGGCTATTACGTAGCTGGTTTAGACACCACCAAGCAAGATAATTTCTGCATCTTGCTTCCTCCACCTAATGTGACTGGTACCTTGCACATGGGGCATGGTTTTAATCAAACCATTATGGATGCGTTAACACGTTACCACCGCATGCGCGGTGATAACACGCTTTGGCAACCAGGTACTGACCATGCAGGGATTGCGACGCAAATTGTTGTCGAGCGTCAATTAGATGCCCAAGGTGTGAGTCGCCACGACTTAGGGCGCACGAAATTCCTAGAAAAAGTGTGGGAGTGGAAAGAATACTCAGGTGGCACAATCACCAAGCAAATGCGCCGTTTAGGCACATCGCCAGATTGGTCGCGTGAGCGCTTTACGATGGATGCCGGCCTCAATAAAGTGGTCACTGAAAGCTTCGTGCGTTTGTATAACGAAGGCTTGATTTATCGCGGTAAACGCTTGGTGAATTGGGATCCAAAACTCGGGACGGCTGTTTCTGATTTAGAAGTAATTTCTGAAGAAGAAGATGGCTCAATGTGGCACATCAATTACCCATTGGCGGATGGTTCGGGCCAATTAACGGTTGCGACGACACGCCCAGAAACCATGCTGGGTGACGTTGCGGTAATGGTGCATCCTGAAGATGAGCGCTACAAACACCTCATCGGCAAGCAAGTGAAATTGCCTTTGTGCGACCGTGAAATTCCGATTATTGCTGACGATTATGTGGATAAAGAATTCGGCACGGGTGTGGTGAAAGTAACCCCAGCGCATGACTTTAACGACAATATGGTCGGCCAAAGACAGGGTTTAGATAAGATTATTATCTTAAACCTTGAAGGGTTCGTACCAAGTGCGGCAGAAGTCTATGCCGCAAACGGCGAAGCAAAACAATCGATTGATTTACCTATAAAACTCGTGGGGCTAGAGCGTTTTGCCGCACGCAAACAAATCGTTGCTGATTTAGAGGTACAAGGTTATTTAGTTAAGATTGATAAACACAAACTTAAAGTTCCGCGCGGTGACCGCACAGGGGTTGTGATTGAGCCTATGCTGACAGACCAATGGTTTGTGGCGATGAGTAAGCCATCAGCAGATGGTAAGAGCATCACGCAAAAGGCAATTGATGTGGTGGCCTCTGGTGAAATTAAGTTCTATCCAGAAAACTGGGTCAATACTTACAACCAGTGGCTTAATAATATTCAAGATTGGTGTATCTCACGCCAACTTTGGTGGGGGCATCAAATACCAGCTTGGTATAGCGATGATGGCAAGGTTTATGTCGCCCATGATGAAGATGAAGCGAAAGCTTTGGCCTCAAAAGATGGCTATGCGGGCAATCTAAAACGTGACGACGACGTGCTCGATACTTGGTACTCATCAGCGCTTTGGCCGTTCTCAACGCTAGATTGGACGGGTGATGCAGAAGCAGATGCTGCCAATATTGCCTTGCAACAATACTTGCCTTCCTCTGTGCTGGTGACGGGCTTCGATATTATTTTCTTTTGGGTGGCGCGTATGGTAATGATGACCAAGCACATCACAGGCAAAATTCCATTTAAAGATGTTTATGTGCATGGCTTAATCCGTGATGCGGAAGGCCAAAAAATGTCCAAATCAAAGGGTAACGTGCTTGACCCGATTGACTTGATTGATGGTATTTCTCTTGAAGAGCTGCTCAAGAAGCGCACCTCTGGCTTAATTAACCCTAAGCAAGCTGAGAGCATTGAAAAGAAAACGCGCAAAGAATTCCCGGAAGGCATTTCAGCTTTTGGTACAGATGCATTGCGCTTTACCTTTGCTAGCCTTGCTAGCCCTGGCCGTGATATCAAGTTTGATATGCAACGCTGCGAAGGCTATCGTAACTTCTGCAATAAA
>CAMCTR010000146.1 GCA_945878605.1 Candidatus Methylopumilus universalis
CAGATGTTAACAATAAGAGGCTTGCGATGGGGTGTATTGGCAAGCTTTTGCTTTTCATCTTTGGCACTATCAGCCGAAGTCCAAGAATTCAAATTAGATAATGGCTTAAAAATTGTGGTGCAAGAAGACCATAGGGCACCTGTGGTGGTGACTCAAGTCTGGTATCGGGCTGGTGCGCTTGATGAGGTGAACGGCAAAACTGGCGTTGCACATGTGCTGGAACATATGATGTTTAAGGGCACTAAAGCGGTTCCTGCTGGAAAATTCTCACGTTTGATTGCAGCTGCGGGTGGCAAAGAAAATGCCTTCACTGCGCAAGACCAAACGACTTACTTTCAGCAACTTGAAAAGTCGAACTTGCCGCTTTCAATGAAGCTTGAGGCGGATCGCATGGCCAACTTAATTTTAACGGATGAAGAGTTCGCCAAAGAGATCAAGGTGGTCATGGAAGAGCGCCGCTGGCGCACTGAAGACAAACCGCAATCCAAAGTGAATGAGCAATTTAATTCAACGATCTATCATGTGCATCCTTATGGACGCCCTGTGGTGGGCTGGATGAATGACTTGGAGAACATGACGGCAGCAGATGCGCGCGAATGGTATAAAACTTGGTATGCGCCAAATAATGCGACCTTGGTGGTGGTGGGCGATGTCAATGCGCAAGATGTGCTCAAGCTTGCCAAGCAGTATTTTGGCCCATTAAAGTCGCATGCGCTTCCCGCACGTAAACCGCAAGTGGAGCCTGAACAAAAAGGCGAGCGCCGTGTGGTCGTTAAAGCGCAAGCAAAACTTCCTTACCTATTAATGGGTTTTCATGTGCCATCTTTGCAAGATGCAGATAAAGACATTGAGCCCTTTGCGCTGGAAATATTAGCTGGGGTTTTGAATGGCAACGCTTCAGCACGATTAAATCAAAACCTCGTGCGTCAAAGCCAAATTGCGGTAGACGTGGATGCGGCATATGACATGGTGCAGCGTGGTCGTCAGTCGATTTTTGTGCTGGACGCTACGCCTTCAGAAGGCAAGTCTGTAGTCGAGCTAGAAGCTGCGATTTTAAATGAAATTGAGAAGATTAAAACAGGCGGCGTGACCGAAGAAGAGTTGCAACGCGTCAAAGCGCAAGTCATTGCGGCGGATGTTTATCAACGTGATTCGATGTTCTACCAAGCCATGCAAATTGGTAACTTAGAAACCGCTGGATTCTCTTGGCGCATTTTGAAAGGCTACCCTGCAAAACTCCAAGCAGTCACTGCCGAGCAAGTGCAAGCTGTCGCAAAGAAGTACTTTAGCAAAGATAATTTAACGGTGGCGACGCTGGATCCTCAGCCTATCGATCCTAATGATAACACCCCGAAAGGAAAGCCACATGTTCACTAAATCTCTTATTCGTGGCTTAGTACTCCTTTGCGTGCTTGTTTCAGCGCAAGCGCAAGCCGGCTTAAAAATACAGCAATGGCAAACGACTCGCGGTGCTGATGTTTATTTTGTAGAAAATCATGATTTGCCAATTATTGATATCAGCACCAATTTTTACGCGGGAAGTGCGCGTGATGATAAGGCTAAACTCGGTGTGGCTGGTATTACTCGTCATTTAATGACACTGGGTGCAGCAGGCTTGTCAGATGAAAAGATTTCTAAACAGTTTGCCGACGTTGGGGCGCAGTTGGGCGGGGGTGTTGATGATGACAAATCTAGCTTAAAGTTAAGAACGTTAAGCAGTGCGCTTGAGCGAGATAAAGCGCTGGATTTGTATATCAAGATTTTGCAAAAACCAGATTTTCCTGTCGATGTGTTAGCGCGTGAAAAAGCGCGCGTGATTGCGGGGCTAAAAGAGGGTGCAACGCAACCAGAAACCATCGCAGATAAAGCATTTAGTAAAGCGCTATTTGGAATACATCCTTATGGTTTCAATTCAGAGCCTGAGCAAGTTGAACAAGTTACGCGCGATGATGTGCAGAAATTTTATCGCACCTATTACGGCGCTCAGGGGTCGGTGATAGCCTTGATTGGTGACATGAGTCGCGAACAGGCTGCACAAATAGCAGAGAAAATCTCTTCAGATTTACCCAAGGCAGATAAACCTGCGCCACTTGCTAGTGTGGCTTATCCTGATGCCGCCAATGAGCAACGCATTGCTCATCCCGCGACGCAAGCACATATTTTGTTAGGTTACCCTGGCATGAAACGTGGTGATGCAGACTTTTTCCCGCTTTATGTTGGCAATTATGTGTTGGGGGGCGGTGGATTTGTTTCACGCTTGACTGAAGAAGTGCGTGAGAAACGTGGTTTAGTTTATAGTGTTTACAGCTACTTCATGCCAATGGCAGAAGTAGGTCAATTTCAGATTGGTCTGCAAACCAAGCGTGAGCAAGCAGATGCTGCTTTGGCTTTGGTGCGGGAAACCTTGGATAAATTTATCAAAGATGGGGTGACGGATGCTGAGTTAAAAGCAGCTAAACAAAACCTCATTGGCGGTTTCCCGATGCGGATTGATAGCAATGGCAAGATTTTGGACTATCTAGCTTTGATTGGTTTTTATCATTTGCCGATCACGTATTTGGATGACTTTAATGAAAACCTAAACAAGGTCACAACGGCACAAATTAAAGATGCATTTACCCGCCGCATCAAGCCTAACAATATGGTGACGGTGGTGGTGGGTGGCGACACACAAAGTAAATAATACCGTTCGGATTAGTGCGGGTGAGTGGCGCAGTCGCTTGCTCAAGTTTCCCGATGTGGACGGCTTACGCCCAACGCCTGACCGTGTGCGCCAAACCGTGTTTAATTGGTTGGGGCAAGAGCTGCATGGCTTAAGCTGTTTGGACCTATTTGCAGGCACAGGCGTTATGGGTTTTGAAGCGCTATCGCGCGGTGCTTCTCAAGTGGTGCTGATAGAAAAATCACGCGCCGCTTATCAGGCCATGGTCGATAACAAGTCGGCCCTGAAGGCCACAAACGCCCAAGTGCTTAATCTAGATGCTTTGCAGTTTCTCAAGCAAAACCAGCAAGTGTTTGACTTGATTTTTGTAGATCCGCCGTATCATCAAGGATTAGTAGATCAAGCATTGCCTTTTATCAAAACGGCCTTGTCTGA